>NZ_DGRF01000070.1:0-26189 GCF_002390995.1 Clostridium sp. UBA4395 | reverse complement strand
GTGTTTTTGCACTATTATAGTAAATAGTATATTCTGAGTATGATTTCCAAAACTAACATATAATGTTTACAAATATTTTAATTAAGTGTATAATTTTCATATGTAATAGTGTAATTTTGAAAGGTGGAGTGCCATTCGGTCAAATTAGTACTAGGTAATCAAAAAGTATAATTTGGCACGGAGAAGTAAGATAGAATCATTTATTAAAATAGAGTGGTAAAACTGTTTGATGAGACAGTTTATTTGGTGAACCATTTTATTAGTATATGATTTTATTTTACTCTCTAGGCAATTGAACTATCTTTTTATGATAGAAGTCGTAGAGTAAAATCTATGGCTTTTTATTTTATTTAAATTATACTGTTACATTTATATTTTATATAAAAAGATTAATTTAAGAAGGAGATATTATTATGAAAAGACCATATGTGAACTTAAAAAGTGAAAATAAAATTAATGATTTTATGTTAGAATTACAAAATAGTATAAAAAAGCTTAAATCTTTAGAAGGAGTAATTGGAATAACCTTAAATGGAGGGATGTCTCGAGGTTATGTAGATTATCTATCTGAAATTGACATAGTTATTTATTTAGATAAAGAAAATTATGAACTATGGAATAATGGAAAATCACCTATACCAATTGGGATTACAATGGCTCAAAAATATCTTTACGATATAAAGATATTAAATTTGGAGGAAGAAAAACAGAAATCGTGGGATAGTATTGCTTTATGGGATTTATCTTACTCAAGAATTTTATATGATCCCAATGGAGAAATAAAAAAATTTGTAAGAGATAAACTTATAAATAAACCAGAACCATTACAAGCTGAAGGATTACTTTTTGATTGTTGGTGGTATTTTAGATTAGCAGGTGATATATGGATTCATAGGGGGGATACAGTGCAAGGTCATTATATGATGAATAATGCTATCACTAAGTTAGTAGAAGCTCTATTTATAGTAAATGGTGAATACATTCCACATGAAAAATGGATTATTCATTTTAGTAGAACTCTTTCTTGGACACCAACACAATGGGAAACAAGAATTCTTGAAGTAATGAGTACAGGAGATTTATCATTAGAAAGTTTAATTAATAGGCAAAGTGTTATTGAAAAGTTATGGGAAGAAATAGATTTATATATTGTTGAAAAAGAGTGTCCACATTTTAAGCTTAGAGTTATGCAAAAAAGCTTTTATGACTTACTTAAACTGCTATTTGAAAATGATTTTGTAACAGTTGAGGAATGGAGTGAAAATGCCAGTTTATCCTTTTTATCAGGAGAACCTTTTTTTAGTTTTGTAACTATTAAAAATGGAAAAATAATTGTTGATAAAGAAAAAGCTTTTTCAATAAAACCAGAGGATTTATATTATTGGCATTATGAAATTTTAGAAAAAGTATTATTAGAAATATAAGGTTTATTAATAAGTGGTATATTAGTAGAGTGATTAAGAGAAGAAAAATGCTCTTTTTTATTCGCAATGAAGGTCAAGAAATAGAATTTTTTATGATATATACTTTAGATATTGGAGGTGGAAGAATGAGTGAGGCTGAAACTATTATGGCCGTACAACGTATGCAAGAGTACATTGATGTTAATATTTTAAGAAAAATTACGTTAAAAGAACTAGCTGTTGTGGCAGGATATTCACCATGGCATGCTGCAAAACTTTTCAAAGAAGTTACTGGTAAGGCACCATTTGACTATATTCGTGCATTAAGGCTTACTAAAGCTGCGTTAATACTACGTGATAGTAATGAAAAGATTATAGATGTAGCCATGGATTTTGTCTTTGACTCACACGAGGGATTTACAAGAGCATTTTCAAAGGAATTTGGGATGCCGCCAAGAAAATATAGTCAATGTACACCACCAATAAAACTGTTTATGCCTCAGAAAGTTTTTGATACCTACCGAGCATTTCATAAAGGAGGAAAAAAGATGAGTGATAACAATAATACCAAATCTGTATTTGTACAGGTTATTGAGCGTCCTTCACGAAAAGTTTTGTTAAGGCGAGGGAAAAAAGCAACGGGTTATTTTGAATATTGTGAGGAGGTAGGGTGTGATGTATGGTCAGTACTTACAAGTGTAAAAGAAGCCATATATGAGCCAATTGGAATGTGGCTTCCCAAACATCTTATTAAAGAAGGAACATCACAATATGTGCAAGGTGTAGAAGTTCCCATTGACTACACAAATGATATTCCTAATGGGTATGAACTTATAGAATTGCCACCTTGCAAATTAATGATTTTTCAAGGTGAATCCTATAATGATGATGATTTTATGGATGCAATCTATGAAGTGTGGAATCATATTGAAAAATTTGACCCTACTGTTTACGGATATCAGTGGGCACCAGAAACTGCACCAAGATTTCAGCTTGCACCAATGGGATACAGAGGATATATTGAAGCACGCCCTATTAAATCAATAAATTAAATACTAGATACAATAACTATTTTAAAGGCACTAAGATAAAATCTTGGTGCTTTCTTTCTACGTGTTACTTATTGTACTATAATCCTTTTGGTATTATCACTATATACAAGCAATATTGTTAACCTTATAAAAATTATTTTAACTATACCACTTCTGTAATAAAAAACAATTTAAAAATCTAACTTTCATTAGGATGAAATCATAGTGATAGTAGTGCATAGCTGATAATAAAATATTATAATAAAGTAAAAGGTAAATAGGTTTATAGAAAACTATTTATATAGTTAACTAGGGATATATTTAACTATAAAACTATATAACTAGTTAACTAGTTATTCTGTTCATGCGGGTTTGAGGGCTTTTGTTAATTTTTTAAGTAAAATAAAGGTAAGATTTTATACTTGAAAGGTTGTTAAGTATGATGAAATAGAATATGGTGTGAACAGTATTTATATAATGTTATGATAAGGGTGATTATAATGGTTTATTTAAGTGTTTTTACATTTCCAAATGATGATATAGAATTTGATTTTTTACTACAGGAAAAAAGAACATGCTACGACTCCTTTTATCCATTTAAGATATTATCAAAACATAGTTTTGAAAGAATTGATTTTGAACCAGTTACGATTTTATATGGTGGAAATGGTTCGGGAAAATCAACGGCATTAAATGTGATAGCAGAAAAAACAGGAATCAATCGAGATTCTATCTATAATAAATCTAATTTTTATCCTGACTATGTCAATATGTGTGAGATGCAACTTGAAGATGACATCCCTAAAAATAGCAGAATTATAACAAGTGATGATGTATTTGATTATATGTTGAATATCCGAAACCTTAACGAAGGAATTGACCAAAAACGGGAAAAACTTTTTGAAGAATACTTAGATGCAAAATATTCTCATTTCCAAATGAAGTCTATAGAAGAATATGAGCAACTAAAAAAAGTAAATACTGCTAGAAGTAAAACCCAGTCAAAGTTTGTGAGAAATGAAGTTATGGATAATGTAAGAGAGTATTCAAATGGAGAAAGTGCATTTCGATATTTTATTGAAAAAATTGGAGAAAATGGATTATACATATTGGATGAGCCTGAAAACAGCCTTTCTCCCAAACGTCAGATGGAATTAATGAAATTTATCGAGGACTCTGCACGGTTTTTAGGATGTCAATTTATTATATCAACACATTCACCTTTTCTGCTTGCTATGATTGGAGCAAAAATATATGATCTTGACGAAAATCCAGTTGATGTGAAAAAGTGGACAGAATTAGAGAATGTACGTACATATTATGAATTTTTCAAAAGATACGAAAAGGAGTTTTGACGATGTAGGAGAGTAGATAGATGATTAGTATTCTATAGCCAATTTAATAAAGGGAAGAATTTCATAGTAAAAATCAGGTTGATTACGAAAATTTATGGTAGACAGAAGAAAGAAAAGTTAGTGATGTATAATAACTAATTGGAATTGCTTTTCAATTCTAGAGCAGGATAATAAAAAAATATCCCGCAATAAAAAGCGGGATAAATTCTATTAGAAAATTATATTTGGTTTTTATGGCAATTAGACAAAATAAGTTTATCTTTTGTTCTATTTATGATATTTTCCTGTACACTCTACCATATCAAGCTCAATCACAGCTGTACCCTTAATCATTTTATCAGGAAGCTCTTTTCCAGCAAACTGCGGAGTGTACTTTTCAACTAGCTTATTCAACACTTCATGTTTATAATCCAAGTCCTCAAGCAGTGAAGCGTTTCCAAGAATTACAACGCTATTGTACTCTGCCTCGGTGTCACAGGCATTCTCGATGTTGTCAGTCAAGAGACCAAACAATTCATCAACCTCAAAGCATACTTTGGTGTTTCTATTTATATTATCAATTTTTTGTCCCTTTGGTAGACCATGCATATAAATTTTGTTATTGTAATAAACAAAGTGCATGGCAACCACATATGGATAACCATCCTCATTGATAGTAGCGAATCGTCCCGTATCCGCACGATGAAGGAGCTCATCAATCTGCTCCAACGTTAATTGAAACTTCTTCATTCTATGTTGCATAACTTAATTATCCTCCTAATCATGTAAATTTGATTTCTATTCAAGATATATATGTACTTGATATAGAATTAAACATATTGTAGCATAGGAGTTAACCTATTAAAAGATACACTTATATGATATATTATAGGATACACTTTGGTATAAGGATGGTTATAATTATATGATTTATATTCAAGAAAGTTCAAATGATCCAATATAGATAGGGGTTACAATGTAGCACAGATTGTTAGCGAGATTAATAGGTCAGCTGAATTGATCAGAAATACAAAAAAGGTAGATAAAGAAAGACTCATAGCAGAGCAAAGAAGAAAATAAGAATATCTTTTAACATTATTATTGCATACTCACCTTTCTCGTCAGAAGCTAAATATGATGGATAATTTAAAAATAACTTACCATATGTTATAATTTTGAATATAGATAAAGCGTTAAGGAGGTGGCGACTTGGCACAGCAATATACCAGAAAGATGATTCGTGAGGTATTCATAAAGATGCTGAATGAGCGTCCACTTAGCAAAATAACAGTTAAGGATATTGCTACAGCATGTGAGATCAACAGAAATACTTTTTATTATTACTACACAGATGTATATGCACTTTTGTCAGAGATCTTCCAAACAGAACTTCAGACAGTCATTGATGAATATAATGATACACTTTCTTGGGAGGAGAGTTTTATTGTGGCTACTAAATTTGCTTTAGAAAACAAAGCAGCCATTTATCATGTATATAATTCCATGCAGAGGGAAGAATTAGTGAACTATATATATAATGTATCAGGAAATGTCATGATTCAGTATGTTGAAAGAGTAAGAGATGGTATCTCAGCATCTTCAGGAGATAAAAAACTGATTGCATCCTTTTATCAATGTGCCCTCACTGAAATGGTACTACGCTGGATTGCTGCCGGAATGAAGGAGGACCCTGATACTATCATCAGACGAATTGGATACCTCTTCGATGGAAACATTGAGTTATCCCTTAAGCGAAGTGCTGGTTTAAATGATGTTTAGTAGAAAATAATAGGAAAATCCTTTTTTATCAGACATTTTAACCTCAATGACTAAAAGTTAAGTAAATAAACTACGGTGTTCGAATTTCGAACACCGTAGTTTGTTTATCTAATGAAAAAGACACAAAAAAGCTATATCATAGATTTATAGAAATCTTACAGATAATAAGTATCCACAAAATTAGGGGAGAACTTATTAATACTAGTAGAGTGAATATAGAAGAACTCTAAATATAATAGTAGGATTTAGAAAACTATTAAAAAATTAAGAAAGAGGGAGATAATAATGAAATTAAAAACACATGATGATAGACTTACCCTTACAAATGGAAGTTATCATGCTTTAGTAAATGCAAGAAAACCTAAAGGAATTGAAGATAAAAAAGCTTATTTAATTGGTACTGGAATTGGTGCTTTGGCTGCTGGTTGTTTTTTAATTCGTGATGCTCACATGGATGGCAGTAAGATTACCTTCTTAGAACAATTAGATATTCCTGGTGGATCTTTGGACGGAAATGTTCGTCAAAATATGGATTATGTAGCACGTGGCGGACGTGAAATGGGTCATCATTTTGAGGTTTTATGGAGTTTATTTAGTTCATTACCATCTACAGAAGACCCTAATATGACTGTTTTAGATCATTTTTATTACACAAACTACGATGATCCAAACTTTAGTAATTGCCGTATTACTAAAAATCAAGGTGTGCGCTATGACAATGGAAAATTTAATTTGGGCCAAGATTTAGCAAAAGAATTAGCTGCTTTTGTAAATATGCCAGATGAAGAACTTGAAGATAAAACTATGGAAGATATTTTTTCTGAAGAGCTTCTAAACACTGATTTCTGGACATATTGGAGAACAATGTTTGCTTTTGAAAACTGGCATAGTGCTTTAGAGATGAAATTATATATGAATCGTTTCATTCACCATGTTGATGGATTGACAGATCTTTCATCCCTACAATTTTCAAGACATGATCAATACACTTCATTTGTAAAACCTATGATTAAATATTTAGAGGACCATGGTGCTAAATTTGAATATGGAGTTACTGTTGATAACATTGAATTCTCAATTTCAGATGATAAAAAGGTTGCAAAGAAAATAGTTGCAACAGATAAAACTGGAAAAGATATCTCTATTGATTTAACAGAAAATGATTTAGTGTTTATTACTAATGGTTCTATGACTGAAAGTTCAGGATATGGTGATGACAATACTCCTGCACCATTTAATAAGGAGATAGAAGGATGCTGGAAGTTATGGAGAAATATAGCCGCTCAATCAGATGAATTTGGAAAGCCAGATAAATTCTGTACAGATACAGAAAAATCTAATTGGGAGTCTTGTACAGTAACTTGTCATGATGAACGTGTTCCTGAATACATTGAAAAAATCACAAAACGTTCACCATATGGCGGACGTACTGTAACAGGTGGAATAGTTACAGCTCTTGACTCTTCATGGTTGATGAGTTGGACAATAAACCGTCAAGAACAATATTATGGACAACCTGAAAAAGACGTTGTTGTTTGGGTATATGGTTTATTCTCTGATGTTCCAGGAGATTATATTAAAAAAACTATGAGAGATTGTACTGGTAAGGAAATCACAAAAGAATGGTTATATCATATAGGTGTTCCTACAGATAAAATTGAAGAATTAGCAGAATCATGTAGTGCAGTTCCTGTTATGATGCCATATATCACATCTCAATTTATGCCTCGTGCAGCTGGAGATCGTCCATATGTTGTACCAAAGAATGGAGTAAACTTTGCTTTCCTTGGACAATTTGCTGAAACATTAGATGAACCAGGTCGTGATACTGTATTTACTATAGAATATTCAGGACGTACAGCAATGGAAGCAGTATATGTTTTAACTGGAATTGAAAAAGGAGTTCCTGAGGTATTTTCTTCAAGATATGATATCCGCTATTTATTAAATGCGGGTGTATGTTTATTAGATGGAGAAAAACCAAAACTTGATTTACCACCAATGGCTAAACGTAAAGTTTTAAAACAAGTAGCAGGAACAGACATTGAAAAATTATTAAAAGAATATGGAATTATTTAATGACATTTACAGTTAGATAATTTGATTAGAATCCCGAATTTTAAAAAATCGGGATTTTAATTTATATATACTTATTAGAGACTTAAGCAGATATATTATTAAATTATATTGACATAATAATAAACCAATGCTATCCTTATAAAGAATTTAAAAATATAATATAGTATCTTATCAAGAGAGGCAGAGGGACTGGCCCTATGAAGCCCGGCAACCAAAGGTAGTTATTTTAAACTTTATGGTGCTAAATCCAGCAGGATTAACCTGGAAGATAAGAATTAGAAGAACATAACTTCTTGCATTATCTTTTAGGTAAGGCAAGAAGTTTTTTATTTTCAGATGCCTAAGATCACTAAATCTTATACAAAAGAATTAAAACATTAATTAACTAAGGAGGAAAAAATGAAAGATAACTTGAAAAAAGGCAGTGCTATTGCTTTGTTACCATTATTTATTTTTATAGCAGTTTTTATGGGGGTATCATTAGTTACAAAGGACTTTTATGCTATGCCTGTAACTGTACCATTTTTATTAGCAGCATTAGTAGCATTATTTATGAATAGAAAAGCATCATTAGATAAAAAGTTAGATGTATTCTGTAAGGGAGCAGGAGAACCAAACATCATTTTAATGTGTCTGATATTTATATTGGCAGGGGCTTTTGCAGAGGTTGCTAAAACTATGGGGGCTGTAGAAGCTACTGTTAATTTAGGGCTAACATTTTTACCAAGTAACATACTAGTAGCTGGAGTTTTTATAATAGCATGTTTTATAGCAATATCTATAGGTACATCTATGGGAACAATAGTAGCCTTAGTTCCTATAGCTACAGGAATTGCGGCTAAGACAGGTATACCTATAGCTTTAGTGGTTGGAGCTGTAGTTGGTGGAGCAATGTTTGGGGACAACCTTTCTATGATTTCTGATACAACTATAGCAGCTACCAGGACTCAAGGCTGTGAGATGAGAGATAAATTTAGAATGAATTTTACAGTTGTATTGCCAGCAGCAATAATAACAACTTTAATATTTACTTTTATAACATTGGGGCAAGATTCTAAGATAGTAGGGGATTATTCATATAGTTTAGTTAAAGTATTACCTTATGTAGGAGTATTACTTGCGGCACTTTTAGGGGTTAATGTGCTATTGGTGCTAGTTGGTGGAATCTTATTTGCAGGAAGCATAGGAATATTTACGGGAGCCTTTGATATAATAGGTCTAATGCAGGCCATAGGCAAAGGAATTGGGGGAATGTCTGAGCTTGTAATAATTTCAATGATAATTGGTGGAATGGTTGAAATTATAAAATTCAATGGAGGGATTGAGTTTATACTAGGATTTATTACAAAAAGAGTTAACAGTAAAATAGGAGCTGAATTTGGAATTGCCACATTAGTAAGTTTAGTTGATATATGTACAGCTAATAACACTATAGCTATAGTTACTGTAGGGTCTATAGCTAAAGATATATCAAATCAATATGATATTGAACCTAAAAGAGTAGCGGGTATATTAGATATGTTTTCTTGTGTGTCTCAAGGAATTATTCCTTATGGTGCACAACTTTTATCAGCATCAGCATTAGCTAAATTGTCACCATTTGTCATAATGAAATATCTTTATTATCCATATTTAATGGGGATAAGTGCACTTATAGCAATTGTATTTGTACCTTATTTAAAACTAAAAATCAAAGAAAAGCTATAAAAGTATTAAAAGTTGAAAATATCACTGATTAATAGCTAGATTTTATGTTAGTGATGAATATATTGTTGAGTGCATAAATTTATAAAGACATCATTAATACAATATTTTTATAATTACAGAAAAAAGCTTAAGGTAAACCTTAGGCTTTTTTAGTAGGATAAATTAGTTTTATAATTCATAATGACAGTCAATGTCATCATAGCAGTATATGATAAAAGCTTAGTCTATGAATGCAATAAAGGGGAAGATTTTATATATGATATATACTTTAGATATTGGAGGTGGAAGAATGAGTGAGGCTGAAACTATTATGGCGGTACAACGTATGCAAGAATATATTGATGTTAATATTTTAAGAAAAATTACATTAAAAGAATTAGCTGTTGCGGCAGGATATTCACCATGGCATGCTGCAAAACTGTTCAAAGAAGTTACTGGTATGGCACCATTTGAGTACATTCGTGCATTAAGACTTACTAAAGCAGCGTTAATACTGCGTGATAGTAATGAAAAAATCATAGATGTAGCAATGGATTTTGTCTTTGATTCTCACGAGGGATTTACAAGAGCATTTTCAAAGGAATTTGGGATGCCACCAAGAAAATATAGTCAATGTACACCTTAAAGTAATAAACTAAATATTGAATACAACAACTACTTTTAAGGCACTAAGATAATAAAATCTTGGTGCTTTTGTTGTATATATTTGTTTATGCATAGGGGAGAAAACAATCGACATACATTTAGAAAATATACGGATGTGATATAATAGAAGAGAATTAGAAAAAGTTTCCAGGGGTGGAGATGAATTTTTAAAGGAAGATTTTATCGTTGTATATATTCAATCTTCACAATTGTATCGTCATAATGGTTTCAGTTGGACAATGAATCCCCTTATTTCAAGAAATGATATCAAAGAATGTTATAATTTTATATTACAAGAATATTTCATTGATGAGGAGTGTGTAATAATTGGAGGATTTTCAGGGGGAGCAATAACAGCCTTAAATATTACATTTGTTAATGTTATTCCTATAAAAGGGTTTGTTGCCATAGGTCCAGATTTTCCAGAATCATTTATTAAGGATAATGTTAAGCTTGCAGCTGAAAGAGGGGTTAGGAGTATATTTATGGAAGGAGAAGTTATAATACCATGGAAAGAGCAAGAAGAAATGATTAAAGTATTTAAAGAAGTTGATCTTCCCTATGAATTCTATATAAATAAAGGAATAGGACATGCTATTCCACAAGACTTACCTGATAAATTAAATAAGGCATTAAGTTTCATACATAATCGCCAGTGTGTTCTTTAAATTGCATAACAATAATTGTTACTTGTTCACTATTAGCTTGGACAACATCCTTAAGATTTTTCCTTTAACATTTAAAAAATAACCCCATTGCTTTTTTATATGCCTTTTATGAATAGTTATCATATTATTTCAAATACTATTAAATAGTTAGATAAATTTAGATAACCAAGTGGAAGGAAGTTTTTCAATGGATTTAAAAAAATCGTTAACTTGTCCTAAATGTAATGGTGAAAACTTCATTATTAAACGGGAAGCAACTTATTTATATACCTATAAAATTAATTCGCAAAATTTCGATGAAACTACTAAAAGGGCGAAAACAGTACCATTTTTATTTGATAATAGAGAAAAAGAGATATCCAAGGAATATATAGAATGTGAAACCTGTGGAATAAAATATCCACTGTCCCTGGATGAGTTGAAGAATGAAATTGATTTTACTATTCTACAAAAGGCAATTCGTTCAGATTATATAGAAAACCCTGAATTTTTAGGTTAATAGTATAGAAAAAATAGAAAGAAAAGCGTCTTAATTTGTAGTGTCTTTTTTAAAGACATACTATGGATTTAAGGCGCTTTCAATAGTTTAAACTATCATAATTTACATAATAATAAATAAATTAGAAGAAAAATATTGTGTAACACTACAGAAGAGAGCAGATACAAACAAAGTATCGGTTCTTAATATTTCAATAAATTTATAAAAATAGCAATTTATATTAAGGAATTAATATTTAAAATTGATATAATAGGTATAAGATATAAACAGCCATGAAGGCTCTGTAGCAGCAAGTTTTGCTATATATGATACCATGAAGTACATTAAATGTGATGTATCTACAATTTGTATTGGAAGGGTAACTAGCATGGGTGCTTTTTTACTATCTGGTGGAACAAGGGGTAAGAGATTTGCCTACCTAATTCAGAAATAATGATTCACTTCTGATAGTATCTTCCTTAAAGTATCTGTTTTGTGTATAATACTCAACAATTCATCTTCCGTTCTTATAACCTCATTACTGTTCTTAAAATAATTGTTTGCTTCATAATTGTAGCATCATTTTATTTTCCTCATAATTAAACTTTTTAGAAAGTTTAATTGAAGGACTTTATGTTATAAAGAATTATGATAAAATTAAGGAATCAGTGACGAGGTCAAAATCAGAGATTAATAACTATATTCACAGAATTATTAAATTTATATACAATTAACATGTACAAACTAAGGAATATTATATAAAACATGATAATTTTATGTGAGACATAATGAAAGAAGGTGTTTATAATAAGTATTTTATCAAAAGAAAAGAATCTATATGATCCAGAAGTTAAAGTTGATATACAAAGGGATGATTGTACTGTATATAGGATGGAAAGTGACAATGGAGAAGGTATCATGACAAGTTATAAGGTGTTTCCGGGAATTGAACTTTTATACAACGATTTTAATATGGAAAATTGTTTTCACAATAAACGTCCTTGTTATGACATAATGGAAATTAACCATTGTAGGCAAGGTCGTTTTGAATGTGATTTTGATAATGGATCATATGTGTATCTGGAAGAAGGGGATTTAGCTGTAAATATGTTAAGCAATAGGACAAAAAATTCTTGTTTTCCTCTGGAACATTATCAGGGTGTTTCTGTCGTAATTAATCTTGTGGAGGCTGCAAATTCAATTTCTTATGCACTAAAGGATATATCTATTAATCTCTATGAGTTACGTGATAAATTATGTTCTAACAACCAGTGTTTTATTATGAGAGCAAGGGATTCGGTGGAGCATATTTTTTCTGAGCTTTACACTATACCAGATAAAGTAAAACATGGTTACTTTAAGTTAAAAGTGTTGGAGTTATTATTATTTCTCAGTGTTGTTGACGTAGCTGATAAACGGGAAGAGCGTCCGTATTTTCATAAAAGCCAGGTTGAAATTGTTAAAGATATGAAGAAATATATGACAAATAACTTAGAGTATCATTATACACTAGAGGAGCTTTCAGAGCATTTTTCTATACCGCTTACTGCTATGAAGCTTTGTTTTAAGGGTGTTTATGGGGTTTCTATTTATGCATTTATGCGTTCATATCGAATGCATGCAGCTGCAGTTTTACTGCGCCAAGGGACAGATAGTGTTACGGCTATTGCTAACAAAGTAGGATATATAAATTCCAGCAAATTTGCTTGTGCATTTAAACAAGTCATAGGTATGTCACCGGTAGAATATAGAAAAACAAATAATCTGAATGGAGCGATATACGACCGTTTGGAGTAGAAATCAAATGTAGAACATATTATAATATTTTTCTGTAAGGAGGATAAAATGCGCCAGAGAGGTGCTTTTTCTTAATACTTTAGTTAGCATAAACTAACTAAATTGATCCATTAATTCCTTTCTGTAATGAAAAAGAATTGTGTGGATTTAAAAAATGTAATTTTATAATTGGGATTAGTTAGCTATAGCTAACTAATTACAATTCAATTAAATTAGGGGGTGGTTCATTTGAACAGCAACAAAAATAAAATCTCAGCAATACTTTCCTTTGCAGGAAAATATCAAGTATTAACAATTTTAGGGTGTATCCTCTCGGGTATTAGTGCTGTGCTTTCTCTTATGCCTTTTGTATATATTTGGTTTATTATAAGAGATATTTTTATGGTATTGCCAAATGTATCTCAGGCAACAAATCTTGTTCGTTACGGCTGGATGACAGTAATTTTTGCTTCAGCAAGCATTCTTGTTTACTTTATAGCCTTAATGTGTACGCATATATCTGCGTTCCGTGTTGCAAGAAATATGAGAAGTAAGGCATTACATCATATTGTTAAGCTGCCACTTGGATATTTATCTGAGCAAGGTAGTGGAAAACTGCGTAGGATAATTGATGAAAGCTCAGGTCAAACAGAGACTTTTTTAGCTCATCAGCTTCCTGATTTAACAGGGGCTTATATAACACCTGTGGCAATGATTATATTACTATTTACTTTTGATTGGCGTCTTGGAGTAATAAGTATTACACCTATGTTAATTAGTTTCTTGTTCATGTCTAAAATGGCGGGATCTACCATGAAAGAAAAAATGGGAGAATATCAAAATGCACTTGAGAATATGAATAATGAAGCAGTGGAATACGTTCGCGGGATTCCTGTTGTTAAGACATTTCAGCAAAGTGTATTTTCCTTTAAAAACTTTCATGACTCAATTATGCATTATAAAAAATGGGTAGTTGAATATACAATTTCTCTTCGTATTCCGATGACATGTTTTACAGTTTGTATTAATGCAATTTTTGCATTTTTGATTCCTGCAGGAATTCTTTTAATTGCTTCAGCTACAAATTATGAAGTGTTTTTGCTTGACTTTATATTTTATATTTTATTTACTCCATATTGTACTGTTATGATGACACGAATTCTTTTTTCAAGTGAGAATTCGATGCTAGCTAAGGATGCGGTAAGTCGTGTAATGAGTATTTTAGAAGAAAAGCCACTAAAAGAATCAACACATCCACTACAACCAAAGGATGCTTCTATCACTTTTGATAAAGTAACATTTACCTATAAGGACGCAAGGCAGCCTGCGCTGAACAATGTATCCTTTCACGTTCCACAAGGAACAACAGTAGCTCTTGTTGGCCCTTCGGGTGGAGGGAAAACTACTGCTGCTAGCTTGATTCCAAGATTTTGGGATGTGGATAGTGGAAATATTATGGTAGGTGGCGTTGATGTGAGGAATATTGCTACTAAGGATTTAATGAATTGCATTTCATTCGTTTTTCAGGATACACATTTATTTAAACAGAGTTTGTTAGATAATATTTGTTCTGCAAAACCAAATGCTTCTCGAGAAGCTATTATAAAAGCTATAAAAGCGGCACAGTGTGAAGATATTATTAGAAAAATGCCAAATGGTATCGATACTGTAATTGGCACAAAAGGCGTATATCTTTCAGGAGGTGAAGCTCAGCGTATTGCACTTGCTCGTGCGATTTTAAAGAATGCTCCTATTATCTTGCTTGATGAAGCAACTGCCTTTGCAGATCCCGAAAATGAGCATCAGATACAAATGGCATTGGGCGAATTGACCAAAGGAAAGACTGTTCTAATGATAGCTCATAGGCTTTCTACAATTCGTAATGCAGACTGTATCATAGTTATAAAAGATGGAATGATCGTTGAACAAGGCAATCATAATGAGCTTCTTGATGAAAAGGGATTATATTCAAAGATGTGGACAGACTATAAGTCCTCTACGAGTTGGAATGTAGGAAAGGAGGCTGTTTCCAATGGTTAACTTCTTAAGAAAGCAATTTGCACTTAGTAAACAAGGTGCAAAGGATTTAATTAAAGCAATTTTAGCATGCACTATTACGGATATTAGTCTAATGTTCCCTGTGGGAATACTGTATATGTTGTTGAAAGACTTTACTTCTCCTCTCTTGGGTAATGAAACAATCACACCGAGTTTTTGGTTATATGTTGGCATTTCAGTATTAATTTTAGGAGTTATTTTTGTATTGCAATATATTCAGTATAATAGAACATTTCTTGCTTCTTACAAAGAAAGTGCTAATAAACGAATATCTATTGCAGAACAACTCCGCAAAATACCGCTTTCATTTTTTGGTAACCGGGATTTGTCTGATTTGACAACTACAATTATGACAGATTGTGCAGGACTTGAGACGGCATTTTCACACTATATTCCTGAATTTATTGCTTCAGTTATATCAGTTTTATTTATAGGAATTAGTCTATTTATCATGGAATGGAGAATGGCGTTAGCTCTCTTATGGGTAGTACCTGTTGCTTTTCTAATAACGGCAGGTGGGAAGGTACATCAGGATAAAATTAATTTGATGAATAAGCAGGCTCAACTTGAGCGTGCAGATGGTATTCAGGAATGCATAGAAACAGTTAAAGAAATCAAGGCAAATAATCAAACTGAAAAATACTTATCTGAACTAGACAATAAGCTGAAAGCTTCTGAAAAAATTAGTATAAAGGCAGAACTTCATGTAGCTATGTTCGTTGTATCTGCACAAATGATTTTGCGTATCGGTGTGGCAACGGTGGTTTTAATAGGGTCTATTCTTTTAATTAATGGTGAAACGGATTTTTTTACATTTCTGATGTTCATGATAGCTGCATCTCGAGTATTTGATCCTCTATCCGGATCACTAATAAACCTTGCAGCGATGTTTAATTCTTTACTACAAATAAAGCGTATGAAAAAAATAGAAGAGCAACCTATCCAGACAGGAACAGAATTAGTTAGCTATCAAGGATATGATATTTGTTTTGAACATGTTGGATTTGCATATAATGATGGTGAAACGGTACTGAAGGATGTTTCCTTTACAGCAAGGCAAGGTGAGGTAACAGCACTTGTAGGACCGTCAGGTGGAGGCAAAAGCACAGCTGCAAAACTAGCAGCACGATTCTGGGATGTTACAAAAGGTAAAATAACACTTGGCGGGGTAGATATAAGTGGAGTTGAACCAGAAACATTACTTTATAATTTCTCAATTGTATTTCAAGATGTAGTACTTTTTAATAATACGGTTATGGAGAATATTAGACTTGGTAAGAGAAATGCTACTGACGAAGAGGTTCTGGCAGCAGCAAAAGCCGCCCAATGTGATGAGTTTGTAAATAAAATGCCAAAGGGATATCAAACAATGATTGGTGAAAATGGCTCAACTCTTTCAGGAGGGGAAAGACAGAGAATTTCAATTGCAAGAGCCTTGCTTAAAGATGCTCCTGTAGTGTTACTCGACGAGGCAACAGCATCTTTAGATGTAGAGAATGAGTCTTATATTCAGAATGCTATAGCACACTTAGTAAAAAATAAAACTGTTTTAGTCATTGCACATAGAATGAGGACAATAGTTGGAGCAGATAAAATTATAGTTTTAGAAAATGGAGAAGTTGCCGAACAGGGGAATCATGAGGAGTTGTTAGCCAAACAAGGACTTTATAATAGATTATGGTTAATACAATCTAAAGCAAGTCAATGGGAAATATAAGTAATTAAGATAAACTTTATTTTTTCATTGGAACAACAAAATTGTGCTCAAGTAGTAATATGCAATGAGAATTTTTCGGATAATATTAATGATGAAAGTAGGTCATGTTAAGATAAAGTGAACAATGGGAAGTTTTTTATTTGATTTAGTAAAAGCCTGCAGCATATTGCAGGTTTTTATATTTAAATATTATCAATTAAAGGTATATAATTTATATGTATAATAATGTAAATATAAATTAATTATAATAAAAGATACATAAATAGTTCATATTTGCTTGTCTGCTAAAGGTGAGTTTCAAAAAGCAGTAATATGTACAGGGGTAGCCCTTAGATTTTTCAAATGGCGATAATATTAAAGAGAGGTTATATTATCAATACTTAGCAAAACAGGAACAGTTTTCTTTTAAGGTTGTTGTTATAATAAAATTAACTTATTAGAACGGGGCAGTTAGAGGTGACATTGAATTAAAGAAAGAATCGAAAATATTATTAGTACAAGGTCATTGTATAGTATGTCCCTCCAATAAGTATTTATGATAAATTAAGAAAGAAAGGTGATAAATGATGTTAAGTTATTATGGTAGATTATCTTCAGAAGTATATGATATGGATAAGCCTATAGGGCATTCTTTTGGAGATGTAGAATTTTACATGAATAGATTAGAGCCTTGCAAAGGACCTATTCTTGAACCTGCAACAGGAACGGGGCGTATATTAATTCCGCTTTTAGAAAAAGGATTAAATGTGGATGCATTTGATATTTCAAAAGAAATGTTAAATATATGTGAACATAATTGTAAAGAAAGAGGTTTGAAGCCTAAACTTTTTGAAGCTAAAATGGAGTCTTTTTCACAAGATACAAAATATGATGCTATTATAGTGCCAACGGGAACCTTCCTTCTACTACATAATAGAGAAGATTCAATAAAAGCATTACAAAACTTTTATAGGCATTTGTCTAATGGTGGTAGATTAATTGTTGATATATTTTTGCAAACAGATATTTCAACAGGTACAGTTTCCACAAAAACTTGGGACTGCTCTAATGGAGATATAATCACATTAGAAAATAAAATTGTAGAGGTTGACTATATAAATCAATATACCATTTCCCATGGGAGATATGAAAAGTGGCGTGAAGGGGTACTTTTACAAACTGAATTGGAACGGTTCCCATTAAGATGGTACGGTGTAGAAGAGTTTAGATTAATACTTGAAAGTATAGGATTTAAAAATATTGTGATTTCTTCAGATTATAAATTTGGTCAGTATCCATCAAATTCTGAGCAAGTCGTTACCTTTGAAGCTGTTGCTGCTAAATAGAAGTATCTTAATGTTCCCTCAGACTATGGTCTGAGGGATTTTTCCTTTAGGGAGTGATCAAATACGAAAAAGTAATAGCTTTGTGTAGTAGATATAAAAAGTAATATTTAAATTTTTGATTAATTATAAATGTTAATGTAGATAAAAAATTACAAATAATATAATATTAATATATAATATTCTCGTATGAAGGTGAAATTTATGAAATGGTTACTAGAAAAATATAATGTGAAAACTATAAAACCATATTTATGGATATTTTCCATAGGAGTAATTAGTATGTGCTACTTTCTTATAAATCATTATCAAAATCCCAAATTACATTCCGTATATACAGATATAGATGATTTAATTCCTTTTGTAAGTGTATTCATTATTCCATATATGATGTATATGCCAAATTTAATAATCTCACTTATAATAATGTGTTATTGTGATGAGGAAAGATATTTCATTTCACTTTTGACTTTAAATATAGTTAATTGTATTTGTCTTATAATTTATCTAAATTTTCAAACCTATGTTCTAAGGCCAATAATAATCCATGATGATTTTCTATGCAATTTTGTAAAGTTTATATATAGTAGGGACAACCCCTATAATTGTTTTCCTAGTATTCATGTAGCAGCAACTTTTTCAGCTTTAAAGGGAATAAATAAGCTTAAAAATATACCAACAAAATATAAGATTGGATTTAATATAGTTGGATGGTTAATTATAATCTCAACTCAATTTGTAAAACAACATGTGATTATAGATTTGTTAGCTGGGTTAGTTTTAGTGGAGGCTGTTTATAAGATTATAGAATATTTATATTACAATAAACATTACCTAAAGGGATTTATTAAAAATAAAAAGAAATATGATGAAAAGGGTATGGCACAATAACTATGAAGTTGTGATATTGATCCCTCTCAGACTTATGTTTGAGAGGGATCTTTTTATGTTGTTATTTTTCTTATTCTTTTGTAAACATATCTTTAATTTTGTGATGGGTAACTACAATATATCAAAGAAATCCATGTAATTAATTCCTATATTAAAGTTACAACTAAATATATAATGAAATTTAATGTATAGGTAAATTCAATTGAATGACAACTTTCTATTTGAAATTCAAATTAGACTGCCTTAAGTGTAGAATATATAATTAAGAGTATTGATGTATGGAGGGGAATTATGGGTACTAACATAAATATTGTTTCGGGATTTTTAGGGTGTGGAAAGACAACATTTTTAAATAAAGTAATTCCAAATATGCAAGGAAGTAATGCTTTAATTGAAAATGAATTTGGCAATATTGGCATTGATGGGGATTTAATACAGCATAGCCTTCCAATTAAGGAGATTTATTCAGGGTGTATTTGTTGCACAGTTAAAGAAAATTTTAATAAAGCCTTAGAGGAGTTAGTCTTAGAGTATAAACCAGATAATATATTTATTGAGCCTTCAGGTGTAGGTAGTTTATCAGATATACTAAAGGTTTGTAATAGGGTTTCCTCAAATTCAACCTTAAATATAAAGATTAAGGATGTTATCACCATTGTAGATGTAGATTCCTTCAATGATTACAGTGAGAACTTTGGAAGTTTTTATTTAGATCAAATAGAAAATGCTCAGATGATTTTTTTAAGTCATTTTGAGAATCTAGTGGATAGTGAAGTTGAAGAGATTATTGAGAAAATAAACTTAATAAATCCCAAGGCTACAATTTTTAAAGAGCCATGGATTTCTTTATCAGGGGAAGAAATTATTGAAACAATAAACAGTATGGAATCCTATGAAATTGAGTTAAAGGATAGGCCTGCCTTTCTGGCAGCTAATAAGATGTTTCAAACTTTTTCTATAGACAAGCTAAGGGCTTTTTCAGAGGAAGAAATAGATAAAATATTACTTTCTTTAAATCAACAGGAGTATGGTTTTATTGTAAGAGCTAAGGGAATTATTCAGCTTTCTACAAAGAAACTGGTTTACTTTGATTATACCCCACACCATTATCATTGGGAGTATTTAGAAACGGTAAAAACTACAAAGGTAACCGTAATTGGCAGTAACTTAGATAAGAAAAAAATAGTAGGAATTTTTTATTAATAAATTAGGGGGTACCATGGGAAAAATAATTGATTATAAATGTACATATGGTAATGAACAGGGAATTAGTAAAGAAATTATTGAAAAAACTAATTTAAAATTTCCTGATGCTTATAAAAATTGGGATAGTATGGTGATACTTGCCAAGGAGCTTAAGGAATACTATAAGACCAATGCTTGTACACTCCCCTTCTGTCATACTGTGGAAGGGGAGGCACTAGGGGGAAAAGTTAATCTTGGGGATGAGAATATAGGACCAAGAGCCAAAGAATATATTTGTACAACTATAGAAGAACTGTTGTCTTTACCTAAAATTGATTTTTCAAAGGGAAGAATTTCCGAAGTTTTAAAAGCCTGTAAGTCTTTGAGAGAACAAGGTGAAAATGTGGTTTTAAATGTTTCGGGACCATTTACAATAATGAATGTTTTAATTGAACCAAGAGTTGTTTTCAAAACCTTTAGAAAGAATCCAGAGTTAATTAGGGAAGTTTTTAATAAATTTCAACATGAAATAATTGAATTTATAGAAGAAGCACAAAAAGTAGGGGTGAACATTATTAGCTATGCAGACTCTTCTGGGGGAGTTAATATTCTTGGACCTAAGTTTGCAGAACAAGTAGTGGAAATGTTTACTTATCCTTTATTAAAAACAATGGATAAAATCATAAATAAAGAAATCATAATAGTACTTTGTCCGAAAACTACTTTTTCTTTATTAGGAACTGATAAAGCAGTGTGGAAGGATGTTTCTTTAGGAGGACCTTTAAACTATGAAGAAGGTTTCATAAACGCTATAGGACTAGCAAAGTTTGTTGGACAAACATGCATGAAAAATAAAGACTTTCAGTTAAAAGATGGGGTTATTAAAACCCTTGAATTACTATAAATAAATTGAACCTTAAAAAAAGGAGATGGTTGTATATGCACAAGGATGATAAAATGACCCCAATTGAAAGGTTAAATGCCTTCATGACAGGAAAACCTATGGACAGAATACTTGCAATGCCTGTAGCTTGCTCTATGTCTGGACTAGCATTAGGAATGACCCACAAAGAGAAAAGAAGTAGTGCGTTAAATGAAGCTAAAGCACAGATAGCTTGTTATGAAAGGTTTGGAAACGATTTATTAGTGGTTGAATATGGATTACATGGTGTAGGTATTGCATTAGGTAGTAAGATGAATGATCCAGAGGAATCTGTACCAGCAATTATGAGTTATGTCTTAGAAGATTTAAATGATATAGATAAACTTGATATGTCAAAGTTAGAATTAAAAAATGATAAACTTTTCCAATTACATATTGAGGCTGCAGAAATATTAATTGATAAGCTAGGTAAAGAGGTTCCAACAGGGGTTTTAATATCTGGACCCTTTACTGCAGCAGCAAGTATTTATAAAACAGAAAATTTTTTAAGAGCAACCAGAAAAAATCCAGAAAAAGTACATGAGTTAATTAAGTTTTGCACAGAAGCATTAAAGATGATATGTAGAGAATTTATAAAACGAGGTGTTCTTATATTGCTATGTGACCCAATTGCATCAGGAACAATTCTTAATAGAAAACAATATTTAGAATTTGTATTACCTTACACTATAGATTTAATGCAGGATATTCATGAGGCAAAAGGCTTAGTTTGTTACCATATTTGTGGAGACACAACATCAATAGTAGGGGACATGGTAAAGTCCGGTTGCGATATGTTAAGTATAGATAATAGAGTTGATTTAGCTTACACAAAACAAGTAGCAGGGGATAAAGTTCCAATTCTAGGTAATGTAGACCCAGTAGAAGTTCTAATTTTAGGAAGTACACAGGAGGTAGATTCTGCAGTAAAAACTTGCATGCAAAAGGCTTATGATAGTCCTTGTGGCTATATTTTAGCATCAGGTTGTGACCTTTCAGGAAATGTTCCTTTAGAGAATATTGATCAATTTATGGCCTCTGCAAGAAAATATGGAAAGTGGCCAATAGATCCGAAAAATTTCATGTAAAAATACATGTTTAAAAAATTTTGTAATTAAAATGGAGGAATAATAATGACAGAATCTAAAGAACAATTATTAAAAAGATTATCCGATGGCGTATTAGAGATGGAAGAAGAAGAGGTAATAGAAGCCTGTGAGGAATATGTAGAGGCAAAGTATAAAGCCTTTGATGGTATTATGGAAGGACTTGTAGATGGTATGAACCGTGCAAGTCAATTATATGAAGAGGAAGAATATTTCGTAACAGATGTATTACTATGCTCAGATGCAATGTATGAAGGGCTATCAATATTAAGACCTCATCTTCCTATAGAAGAAGAAGGAAACAGCAAACCAAAGGGAGTTATTGGAGTTGTAGAAGGAGATACCCATGACATAGGAAAGAATCTAGTAAAAATTATGATGGAAACTGCTGGTTTTGAAATGATTGATTTAGGAAGGGATGTTTCGCTTAAAAGTTTTGTAGACAAAGCTAAAGAAGTTAACGCTTCTTTTGTATGCATGTCAACCTTAATGACAACAACTATGTCAGGAATGGGAAAAGTTATTGAATTGTTAAAGCAAGCAGGAATTAGAGATGAAGTTAAAGTCCTTATAGGTGGAGGACCAATTTCTCAAAAATTTGCAGATACCATTGGTGCAGATGGGTACAGTTCCAATGCTGTGGAGGCAGTAAAATTAGCAAAAAAAATGCTTAATATAGCTTAGAAAGAAGGATGTAATATGATATCTCCAAGAGAACGATTAAATATGGTTTTGGGCGGAGAACAGGTTGATAGAGTTCCATGTATTTGTCCTGGTGGCATGATGAATATGGTTACAACAGAAGTAATTGAAGACCTTGGAATAGATTTTTCAAAGGCTCATAGTAATGCACAAACTATGGCTGATTTAGCTACTGCAGTATATGAAAAGGGCTGTTTTGAAAATTATGGAGTTCCTTTCTGTATGACCATTGAGTCTGAGGAGTTTGGAGCAACAGTGAATATGGGGTCAAACATATATGAACCTCATGTTGTGGAGTATGCAATAGATTCAGTAAAGGAATGGACGAAACTCCATGAAATTAACTTTAATCAGGGAAGAGCTAAAGTAGTTATTGATGCAATTAAGTTATTAAAAGCAAAGGGGACCCATGTTCCTATAATAGGGAATTTAACAGGGCCAATAAGCACTGCTAGTTCTGTTATGGAACCTGTAGTATTTTATAAAGAGCTGAGAAAAAACAATGAAGAAGCTCACAAATATGTTGATTATGTTACCGATCAATTAATTTTATTTGCAAAGAAGCAAATAGAAGCAGGGTCAGATATAATTGCTATTTCTGACCCTAGTGGAACTGGTGAAATCTTAGGACCAAAGTTATTTGAAGAATTTGCTGTAAAATATATCAATAAGCTAGTGGATGCTATTCAAGAAGTACAGGGAAAAACTATTGTGCACATATGTGGCCAAATGAAAAATGTGTATAAAGAGGTAAATAAAATAAAAAGTGATGTTCTAAGCTTTGACTCCATTGTTAGTATGAGTGAGGCAAGAAAAAACTTAGGAGATAGATTACTTATGGGTAATGTAAGTACCTATACAATTGAATTTGGAGAGCCTAAGAAGGTTTCTGAGTTGACTAAGAAATGTGTTAAAGATGGAGTGAATATAATTTCTCCTGCCTGTGGACTTGGAATGAAATCTCCTCTTACAAATGTTAAAGCAATCCTTGAAACTTTAAAAAAGGAGATGCTATAGAAATGCCTAAGATTTTTATTAGACAATTAGGTAAGGACTTTGAGTATGTTCCAAAGAAAAACTTACTACAGCTATTATTAGAAAATGATATTTTTGTAGATAATCCTTGTAATGGAAATGGTTCTTGTGGGAAATGTAAGGTCAGGGTGTTGGAAGGAAATCTTCCTCCACTTTCCAAAGCGGAAAGAAAGCTATTGAAAGAAGATGAAATAAACGCAGACATAAGACTTTCCTGCTTGGTAGTACCAAAAGAAGATATTAAAGTTGAAATTCTGCAAAAGGAAAGAAAACATAAAATACTTACTACTGGGTATGTACCTGAATTTGAGTTTAATCCTACAATTTATAAAAAAATCTTTGAAATAAAAATGCCTACTTTAGAAACTCAAAGTCCTTTTGAAGATTCTTTATGTGAGGCCCTTGGGTCTAAAAAGGTCAACTGGAAGTTACTAAGGGACTATGAACGCAGCTATGGAACTGTAACTGGAGTATTTAATGACAGCGAGTTAATTGCCCTTGAAGCAGGGGATACTACTGAGTTTCTTTATGGTGTTGCCATTGATATAGGAACTACAACGGTGGTTGCAGCATTAATTGATATGAACAATGGTGAGGAATTAGCTATAGCTTCAAGAATTAATCCCCAAAAGAAGTTTGGGCTAGATGTTTTAACTAGAATAACCTATGAATTAGAACATCCAGAGGGTTCAAAAGAAGAGTTACAGAAAACTATTGTACAGGCTATTAATGAAATGGTTGAAGAGTTATGTAGTGAGGGAAAAGTAAAGAAAGAAAATATTTATGAAATTTCTATTGCTGCAAACTGTACCATGATGCATTTCCTTTTAGGTGTTGATGCAACATCAATTGGAAAATCTCCATACGCTCCTGTATTTACAAAGGCAAAAAACATATCAGCAAGTGACCTTGGTATAAAGGCTGCTAAGTGTGCAAGAGTATATTGCCTTCCTTCTGTATCCTCTTACATTGGAGCTGATATAGTGGCAGGTGCCTATGTTTGTGAATTACATAAAGCTGAGGGAAATATACTATTTATAGATATTGGAACTAATGGAGAGATAGTTTTATCTAAGGGTGGAAGATTACTTTCCTGTTCCTGTGCAGCAGGACCAGCATTAGAAGGAATGAATATAAGTTCAGGGATGAGAGCAGCAGAGGGCGCTGTTGAAGATGTGGAAATCACTGAAAAAGGAGTAGACCTTAAGGTTATAGGAGAGGAAGACCCTATAGGGATATGTGGAAGTGGCATACTAGCAGCAGTGAAAGAGCTTCTAAGAACAGGAATTGTAAAAAACAATGGAGCATTTATAAAAAAAGAACAACTAGAGGAATCTGATTATCGATATAAGATGATACAATTAAATGGGAATAAAAGAGAATTTATTTTAAAAGGTACTCCAGAACAGCTACTAATAACTCAAGGGGATGTTCGTCAGGTACAATTAGCAAAAGGCGCTCTGCTTTCAGGATTTTATGCCTTGTTAAAACAAGCTAAGATTGATATGGGCGAATTAGATAAGGTGATGATAGCTGGACAATTTGGCGCTCACCTACCAGCAGATAGCCTTGTAGGTACAGGGATTTTGCCAAAAGAGGTAAAGGATAAACTAGTATATATAGGGAATTCTTCTAAAACTGGAGCATATATGGCACTTATGTCTGTTAAAGTTAAGAAAGAAATTGAAGATTTAGCAGGTGAAATGGAATACATGGAACTTGGAGCCTCAGAGGGATATGAAAAATTATTTTCACAGTGTCTTATATTTGGAGATAAATAAGAAATCCCATAAAACAGATAAATAAGAGGCATATGCCGTAAAGCATAGGTCATAAAATAAAAATATATGAATTATCTTTGGAAAAGCATAGGTAATTCATATATTTTTTTATTCTCGTTTAAGTAGAGAACCCAAATCTATGATTTGGTGTGAATCACTTACTCAGCGAACGCAGTAAGTCGAGTTTCAATTATTAAGTATTTAACCCTCTATTTGCTGTGAAATAAATTGCTTAATTTTAGATAAGCCTCCATGTTTAAATTTTAAAGTATAGTAATCCTTTGAAATATTAATAAGTTCAATATCAATAATATCTAAATTTAACAGTGCTTCCTCTATTTTTTCTAAAGTTCCATCTTGGGAATTTTCAATTACTGCTTGCTTTGTTTTTAATCTTATCCATTCCATAAGCATAGTATTATAGTTGTTTTTTATAAAATCCATATCCAGGCCTCCTTAAAGTAAAATTATAAAATATAAGAATGATCTATATTACTCCTTATATTTTATAAATTTGTGTTTTATACCTTTGGGAATAAATTTAATTGCCTCAGTTGTAAATCGAAATGC
>NZ_DGRF01000069.1:0-27655 GCF_002390995.1 Clostridium sp. UBA4395 | reverse complement strand
TGACTTCATATAGTTAGTCTCACTATTAAAATAGTTATCTATATTGTTCATAATAAAATCTGCAAAGTTCACTAGACCTTTCTCATTAAAATTAGCTTCTTCTCCTTTTTCATAGCAGTTTAAAGCTTTTTCCACAGTCTTTATATACTCCTTCGGAAGATTAGAGCATGCCCATTGTCCACCCTCTTTTTTTGAACAAATAATGTCTTCTTTAAGATAATATAAAACTCTACAAAGATTAAGAATAGTATACATAGGCAACTCTATAATTTCTTCTCTAGAATTTGATATGTCAAAATAAATTGATTTTAAATAGTCTTTTCTTGGTACAGGTGAAAAGATATCTTCTATGGAACTACCATATATACAAATCCCTCTAGCTCTTGTTATTGTAATATGAGCAGCTAAATCTGGATCTTCTCCATCTTCACATAAATAGCTATGATTAGCTTCATAAGTTGCTTTATATGCATTAGAATAGTGAAGTATATATGGAGTTGGATGCGTAAAGTTCTTAACATCCTTTTCTAAAAGCACACTCATTTCCAAACCTTTTCCTGGTCCATCTTTAGATAGTCCTAATAAAATATCTACAAGCTTTCTTTTATCATTGGCATTTAGGTTTTCTTTTACTACTACTAAAAAATCTATATCACTTATATCAGGATTAAAACAATCCATAGCTAAAGAACCATGGATATAGATTCCTATTAGGTTATCATCTAATATGGTTTTATAGCTTTCTACTATACTATCTAATATGGTTTTTATATTTTTCATTTTATATAATTCCTTTCCTGTAACTTATACTTTTCATTACAAATATCTATGATAAATTTGATGAAGCCTTTAGCTGAATGTTCTCTTTCAAATGTTGATTTGTAAAAGGATGAATCAGAATTTCTCTTCCTAAGTCTTAAACATTCTTTTATGATTAAACTGTACTTCTTAGGTATAGTAGTTATTGCATATTCTAAAGCACTATCTTTAGAGGTTATAGCTTTATTTTCTAAGGTATACAGTATCCTGCATAGGGTTACAACTGAAAATTCAATCCATTCATCCTGGAGAAATATATGATTTTCACTTAATTTATCTTCCCAATAATTATTCAAATTGTAGTTCATATTCTCTATAATACTACACCAATCTACTTCTATAGATAAACTGTTAACATCAGGGCAATTTATAGGTATGCCAAAATACTTTAATGTCCACCAAGTAATATAATTAATATCGTAATAGCCATAGTAATGAAGAATATTATCACAAAAGTATATATAAGGGCTTATTTCTGAATTAAGCTTACCTACTTTATCCTTAGTTATATACATGCCTTCCATCCTATTACCATATTCAAAAGTTTTACTTATTTTCCTATGGACTTTTTCTACGGTACCAATATCTTCATTTTCAAATTCCTCATTTAATATTGTTATAAAATCTATATCGCTTGTTTTCTCATTAAAACAACCTAGTGCTACTGAATTATAAATATATATACCAAATATCTTATTAGGAAAGTTTTCTCTTAGGGATTTATCATATTCATTTAACATAGGAATTAAAATCTCTGGAATGGGTGTGGTTTTTACTTTCTTCTCATAGCAATAAAAGTGAATTCCTCTATTGGGAAAATATAATTTACCTACTCTTTTATATCCATGATTATCGTATAATTTAAGTGCTTTTCTATTTTCGCTATAAGCATCTAATCTAATAGATGTGTATTTATTTTCATCAGCAAACTCTTCAATGAATCTTAATATTTTCTTTGCAATTCCCATACCTTGATATTCAGGAAGTACAGCTAACCTATGAATAACTAATACTTTTTCACCTTGAGTAATCCAATTTATGTTATTGTACTCTGAGGGGTGCTCTTCATCTATGGCGAAATATGCTATAGATAGTCCGTTGTCTTTTAACAAATAGCAATTACCACTAATAATATCAGTTTCTATAATATCTAAACTGGGATAAAATTCATTCCATTGATAGATGTTATGGCTTTCCATATGAGTTTTACACTTAGAAATTATATCAAAAATACTTAACAGATCTTGTTTTTGGCATTTAACAATATTCATAACTTATTTCCTTTTAATCATATTTTTTATTGAATGTATTTTAAAATAGTAGTTATATTATACCATTTATATAAATATAATTCATAAATTTATAATAACAATATTGAAGTTAGTGTATAATATTCATATATTTTGAATTTAATTATTTTCATAGAAGGTGTGATTTTTTTAAAAATCTTTAGGTATATTAAGAAAAGTTAATTAAGGAAATAAAATAATGGATATTTTAATTAATAATATGGATGAGAATATGAGCTATGAAAAATCATGTGGTGCAGTAGTATATAAAATCTCAAATAAAGAAATTCAATATTTGCTTTTAAAAAGTACTGGACTTGATAGTTATTGGGGATTCCCAAAAGGCCATATGGAAGACTTAGAAACAGAAGAAGAAACAGCTTTAAGAGAAGTTTCTGAGGAATGTGGACTCAAAGTTAGACTTGTAGATGGGTTTAGAGCTATAGATAAATATAGTATTGATAATTTTATTGAAAAGGAAGTGGTATTGTTTTTAGGAGAAGCTGATAATAGTTTAATTAAAATTCAAGTAGAAGAAATTGAGGATTATAGATGGTGTAATTATGAGGAAGCTAAGAGCTTATTAACCTATGAAAGTGGGAGAAGAATCCTTAGTGAGGCTAACAAATTTTTATGTGAGAGAAATTAAGTAAACTAATATTAAAATAAGAGGTAACCCGGAGGTTACCTCTCTTACATCTGCTCAGCTGCAGCCTGTGCTTTTTCCATCATATCTTTTACTTTCATTAGACGGCTTAAAGCACCTCTTTCATTTTCATCCAGCTTCATTTTAATATACTTAATTGTTTCTTGAAGCTGAGGAATTGTCATATATTCTAGAGCGTTTACCCTTCTTCTTGTCTTCTCAATCTCATCGGCCATAAGCTGACAAGACTTTTCTACTTCTGCAAGTTCTAGAAGCTTAGGAAGAATTAAATAAAGCTGTTCTATAGAATTATCAAGTTCTGAGGAAGTACTGTAAAATCCATAAGGATATATACTACCTGAATCTCCTTCTAGCTTACGTACAAAGTTCATAACAGGTACATTTACACTCATTATGTTTTTTTCTGCTAGCTCTAAAGATATGCTTTCCTTAGGATAAGAAATAGCTTCTTCCAAGAACTCAGGTGATATAGCTGCTGATGCCATAAGAAAATCCTTAAAGGCACCTTGAAGTTTATCTTCAACTTCACCACGTAACTTATTGTTGTATTTTATTAGATCTATGAACCTTCTCATTAATTCATCTTGTTTATCTTTAAGAAGTTTATGCCCTCTAGTTGCTGTAGCTAGTCTTTTCTTTAATTTGGATAGCTCCATTCTAGTAGGATTGACATTTAATCTTGCCATATGCTATGCCTCATCTCCCTTAGGCATATACTTTTCAAGGTATTCATCTCTAATTCTCTTAAGCTCTGTAGTAGGAAGTATGGTTAGAAGCTTCCATCCAAGAGATAAAGTTTCTTCTATGCTTCTATTTGTATTAAATCCTTGAGAAACATATTCATTTTCAAAAGCCTCAGCAAACTTAGCATATTTTTTATCTGCATCTGAAAGAGCAGATTCACCTAGAATTGCTGATAATTCTTTTGCTTGCTTACCTTGTGCATATGCTGAAAATAATTGGTTCATAGTATCTGCATGGTCTTCTCTAGTTTTACCCTTACCTATTCCTTTATCTTTAAGTCTTGATAGTGAAGGTAATACATCTATTGGAGGCATTATACCCTTTTGATATAATTCTCTAGATAGAATAATTTGTCCTTCTGTTATATATCCAGTTAAGTCTGGAATTGGGTGAGTCTTATCATCCTCTGGCATTGTAAGAATCGGAATTTGAGTGATAGATCCTTCTATACCTTTTAATCTTCCAGCTCTTTCATAAAGAGTAGATAGGTCAGTATAAAGATATCCTGGATATCCACGTCTACCTGGAACTTCCTTTCTAGCAGCTGATACTTCTCTTAAAGCTTCTGCATAGTTTGTTATATCAGTCAATATAACAAGTACGTGCATTCCTTTTTCATAAGCTAAATACTCAGCTGTGGTAAGAGCCATTCTTGGGGTAGCTATTCTCTCGATAGCTGGGTCTGAAGCTAAGTTCATGAATAGTACTGATTTATCTATAGCACCAGTCTTTTTAAACTCATCTACGAAGAATTGAGCTTCTTCAAAAGTTATACCTATAGCTCCAAATACAACGGCAAACTTAGAATCTGAGTTAAGAACTTGAGCTTGACGTGCTATTTGAGCAGCCAATTGTGCATGTGGAAGTCCTGAACCTGAAAATACAGGTAGTTTTTGACCTCTAACTAATGTATTAAGCCCATCTATAGCAGAAATTCCAGTTTGAATAAATTCAGATGGATAATCCCTTGATACTGGGTTAATTGGCTCACCGTTTATATCTACTCTTTTTTCAGCTATAATACTAGGACCATCATCGTTTGGATTTCCCATACCATCAAATATTCTTCCTAACATATCCTCAGATACACCAAGTTCTAGAGGTCTTCCTAGAAATTTAGCTTTAGTACCTTTTAAGTTTATTCCAGATGAACCTTCGAAAAGTTGAACCATTGCTTTAGAACCATTAACTTCTAGAACTTTACCTCTTCTCTTTTCTCCAGTTTGTAGTTCTATTTCAACTAATTCGTCATATTTAACGCCTTCAACACCTTCAACAACCATCAAAGGTCCTACAACTTCTGTAACAGTTCTGTATTCTTTAAGCATCTAGAACCCCTCCTTCGCTAATTAATCTATTAATTTCTACTACTAATTCCTCAGCGATGTTATTGATAGTGTCAATATTATCTTCGGCAATATATTTACTTCTTGCAATTTTATCTCTCATAGGTAAATTTAATATATTGTTTAGATAAACTCCAGCTTCTAAAGCACGTTCAGCTTCTTTTCTAAATAATAGAATTAATTTTAGCATTTTATGTTGTTTGCCAAGTGAAGCATAAGTGTCTATTTCATGGAAAGCATTTTGTTGTAAATAATCTTCTCTAAGAGACTTTGCAACTTCTAATTTTAATCTATCTTTTTCAGATAGTGCATCTATACCTACTAATCTAACAATTTCATCAAGGCTAGCTTCTTCTTGTAGTAGTGTCATAGCTTCAATTCTTAGTTGAGACCAATCTGATGCTACTTCATCATCCATCCATTGACCTATACTATCTAAGTATAATGAGTATGAACTTAACCAGTTTATTGAAGGGAAGTGACGCTTATAAGCTAATTGAGCATCTAGTCCCCAGAAAACCTTAACTATTCTTAAAGTAGACTGAGTAACTGGTTCAGATAAGTCTCCACCTGGAGGAGATACGGCTCCAATAGCAGTAACTGCTCCTTGTCTACCATCTTTTCCTAAACATACAACCTTACCAGCTCTTTCATAATAATCTGCAAGTCTTGATCCTAGGTAAGCTGGATATCCTTCATCACCAGGCATCTCTTCAAGTCTACCGGACATTTCTCTTAGAGCCTCAGCCCATCTTGAAGTAGAGTCTGCCATTATAGAAACTGAGTATCCCATATCTCTAAAGTATTCTGCTATAGTTATACCAGTATAGATACAAGCTTCACGGGCAGCAACTGGCATATTTGAAGTATTAGCAATAAGTACTGTTCTCTTCATTAAGCTTTCACCAGTTTTTGGGTCTTTAAGTTCTGGGAATTCATTAAGAACGTCTGTCATTTCATTACCACGTTCACCACATCCAACATAAACAACAATTTCAGTATCTCCCCATTTAGCTATCTGGTGTTGAACTACTGTTTTACCAGCTCCGAAAGGTCCTGGTACAGCTGCAGCTCCACCTTTAGCTACTGGGAAAAATGTATCTATAACTCTTTGTCCTGTAATCATTGGCTCAATAGGTTTTAACTTGCTAGCATAAGGTCTTCCTTTTCTAGCTGGCCATTTTTGCATTAGGGTTAACTCTTTATCACCCTTTTCGGTTTCGACGATACAAACAGTTTCAACTATAGTAAAGTTACCTGATTTTATTTCTTTAATCTTTCCTTTTACTCCATAAGGAACCATTATCTTGTGAAGAACTACGGCAGTTTCTTGAACTGTTCCAATAATATCTCCAGCTTCTACCTCATCTCCAACTTTTGCTGTAGCATTAAATTCCCAAACTCTTGTTCTGTCTAGAGATTTAACTGCAACACCTTTTTTAAGGAAATGAGAATTTGCAGCTTCTTGCAAAGCATTAAGTGGTCTTTGAATACCATCAAACATAGCTTCGATTAATCCTGGTCCAAGTTCTATACTTAGTGGCTCTCCTGTTGTAATTACTGGGTCTCCAGGTCCTATACCAGAGGTTTCCTCATAAACCTGAATGGAAGCTTTATCGCCTCTCATTTCAATGATTTCACCAATAAGTCCCTTTTCACCAACTTTTACAACGTCAAATATATTAGCATTATCCATGTCCTTAGCAACTACTAATGGACCTGAAACTTTAACAATAGTACCATTCTTCAAGTTTTTTACCTACCTTTCTATAAGATATTTACGCCAACAGCTTTTTCTACATAATCGCTGATTTTTTGTTTACCAATATTTAGTGTGCCTTGATTGCTTGGTATAAGTATAATTGCAGGTATAAGCTTCTTATTATACCTTTCAATAGTTTCTTCTAAATGCTGAGCTAATTGCTCAGTTAAAAATATTACAGCATAATTTTCAAAAGCCATTTTATCTACAATTTTTCTTGCTTCTTCAGCTTCAACTGCTGGATAAACATCAATTCCTAAGGCCTTAAATGCTAGTATTGAATCTTTATCTCCAACTACACCTATCTTATACATATAGTTCACGCAACCTTTCTCTGATAACTTCAGTAGCAACCTTATTAATCTTTCCTACCATAATAATTCTAATTATTTTTATTTCAGTTTCTTTAGCAATTATATATGCAATGATAGGCTCTGGTCCGAAGTTAACTCTCTTAGCTTCCCTTGCATGGTCCATAATATAATTATCATAGAGTACATCTAGGAATGAAATGCTGCCTGTAGCCATGTATTCTTCTAAGATGGTATGTAGCACCTTTGAGTAAGGGGTTCTAGATATTTTACTAGTAAAGATTTCTAGGGATTCATTTATTCCTTCTATAAAAAAATTATGATTTATAGTTCCACCAGGTATTAATACACCTTCAAGGAATCTACCATCTTTATTTTGCTTTTTAACTCTAAGCATAGTCTTTATATTAGTAATATCTATGGACTCATTTACATATCTAGTTATATACTGAACATTTATATTCCTTGCTTTTTCTATCATACCTTCAAACATGTATTTATCTAAAAGAGTGTCTATTACTTGAGGATCAGAATTAACCTCAAACTCTTTTTCTACCTTAGTGATAACTTCTTCAATATGTTTATCTAAGGATTTTAATTCATCAGATAATATACAGTTTTTAAGAATATCTAAAGGAATTGTTCCTATTGGTATTAAAATATTAGATAAATCCTTGCCCAAGGCTTTTGCCTTTAATAAAACTTTAATATTATGATAATCATATCTTAAACTCATAATATCTATAATTTCTTTTACAGGAGATATTTTATATAAAGTGCTGTAAAGATTCACTAGCTCTTCCTTAAGGATTTTTTCATAATCATAAACTGAATCTATATTATTAATTAGATCGCCATAGGTAGTTTCTTGTAATATTTTTAAAACTTCCTGTGGCCCATCACTATCTAATAATCTTTCAATTTTATTTTTATCAAGGAGTCTTTTTTCCATTACCCTTAATCGAGCTACAGCATGGGTAAAATCCATTCTGTCCATTTAAATACCTCCTTACTATTCTGTAAACAATATTTTCCCAACTTCATACTCTAATTCATATTTAAGTGAGTTCACAAGCTCATCAAAGGAATTATTTATCTCAATTCCATTTTTACTAAGGATGAAACCACCATCTATTTCATGAGTTTTAACGTTGAATTTTAAATTTCCTAATTTGCCGTTAGATATTAAGGACTTATTCACTTCTGCTAAGAACTTTTCAGGAAGCTTTTCTCTATCCACTGGGTTTATAATTATTTCTTCATCTCCATCAATGTTTAAAGCCATAATAGAGTTCTTTATAAATTTAGTGAATTCTTCTGCATTCATAGCTTTTAATTTTTCCTTAGCTGTTTCAAATACTTTCTCAATAACTTGTTGCTTTGCTAATAACTTTTTATTTCTTATTTCTAAATCAGTTTTTGAGATAATTCTTTCTTTAATAGTTTTACTTTCCATCTCAGCTTTTTCTAAAATAGAAGAAGCTTTTTTATTGGCCTCTTCTGTTTTCTTTTTAATTATTTCATCAGCTTTAACGGTAGCTTCATTTAAAAATTCAATTTTTTTTACTTCTGCATCCTTTATAATTTTAGAAGTAAGATTATCCAAATTAGACATATTATTCACTTCCTTAATTAAAAGTTACCACTCATTACTAGTAGAAGAGACATTACAAATCCTAAAAGTGCATAAGTTTCAACCATAACAGTTAATATAATACCCTTTGTATTGTGCTCTGGTCTCTTAGCTAAAATTTGAACTGCTGAAGCTGCTGTTTTCGCTTGAGATATAGCTGATTTCCATCCTGCTATAGCTATTGGAAGACAAGCTGCAAATAGGTAAAAACCTTGACCAAAAGACATGTCTGGTGATAATTGTAAAGATACTAAAAGTGCTATAACGAATCCATATAATCCTTGAGTACCTGGAAGTAATTCAAGAATTAAGGCTTTACCAAACTTCTCTGGTTCTTCTGCTAAAAGTCCTGTAGCTGCTTCACCAACTATACCAACACCCTTTGCTGACCCTATTCCAGGTAATGCTGCTGCAAGAGCAACTCCTATAGCTGCTATAACTATTCCACCGTTTTCCATTAAAAAATCCATCATAATATTTTATTCCTCCTAATTTCTCTATTTTGATATTTTAAAATATTTAGAATTATATTTTAAAGGCTCAAAGGATGTACCTCCACCTTCATAAAATTTTCCGAAATATTCAAGGTATTGTAGTCTACATGTGTGAACATAGGCACCTAATGCGTTAATAAATAAGTTAAATACATGGCCTACTACGAATATTGCTACTCCAAATATAACTGTAGCCCATGAGGTTGATACCATACTTACCATAATGTTAAATGCGTATGCTATAAACCCTGTTGCAAGCCCTAGAGCTGCAAGTCTGGTATAAGAAACTAAATCACCTACATAGGATGTAATTCCATATAGGGAATAAAAACCTTGACCTAACTTACCACCGATAGAACTTTCTTGGCGTCCATTGGTTAGTACAATTCCTATCATTCCAGCAATAGTAGCATATTTTCCTATAATACTTACTATGGATGGAACTCCAAAGTAAGCTAAGTCTACAAAGCCACTTAATGCCCAAATAATTGCACCAGTTAGGGTAATATACCATAATCCAACATCTGCAAAGGCTCCAAAGTAATCTTTATCTCTTATTTGCATGTATGCTTTAATTCCAAGACCTACATAAATTTGAATTAGTCCCATTACTACAGAGACAATCATTAATAATCCCACATTACTATCTGGTTTCATCCATAGAGGAGCTATCTTGATAAAATCTCCAAAATAACTACCATACATGATGCCCCAGAATATAGTAGAAAGACTTAACAAGAAAAACATCTTTATAGATTTTCTCGTGTCCTCATCTAAATTAAAAGTAGTAAGTGCAATTAAAGTACCTACAAACATCACAAGGCCATATCCAGCATCTGATAGCATCATTCCAAAGAAGAATATGTAAAAAGGTGCTAACAGTGGTGTTGGATCAATCTCTTTATACTTAGGTACACTGTACATGGAAGTAATATTTTCAAAGGATTCAAAGACTTTATTGTTTTTCAATTTAACGGGTACATCGTCACCTTCAGCGGATTCTGACTCTAAATAATAATCATCACCTAAAATATTTTTTAATGTGCTTTGAAAGTCATTATGCAATTCAGAAGGATAATATCCTTCTATAGCCACAATGTTTTTACTCTTCAGGAAATTTTCGGTAGATTTTAATCTTAATAATAAAGAACTGTAGTATTCGTAAATTACTTTATATTCTTCTAGTTTATTAACATGTTCTTTCATACCTTCTTGAATAAAATTATTTTCTGTATTTATTGATTCAATAGTTTTTTTGTACTCTTTTATAACTTCTTTAGGTACTCCATCACATTGAATATCAATCTTACCGAAGCTTAGAGACTTCAACAATTGTTCTATATCAGCTAAGTCATCATTGTGAACTATCACCATTATGTAGCTGTTTCTACCTATGTTGCTAATAACTTCAAAGTAGTAGTTTTTAGTTGTTTCCTCTAACTTAAGCCTTAAAGAATCTACATTCCCTTGCGGGATTTCACCTAGTATAGCCTTAGATTTTTTTAGTACATTTATGCTTTCTACTGAAGTGTCTAAAGCTTCCCATGGTTTTAGCTCTTCTATATTGGCCTTTAACTTAGTTATATAATTATGATTCATGTTTATTTTATTATCTTTTTGTTTTAGGTCACTATATGCCTCACGCCAACGAGAGGTACTTGTAATCTGCTCTAACACATCATAGCTATAGCTCTTTTTTCCTTCCTTTAGGTCTTTTAGTAGTTTAGGCTTTTCACTAAATGTGCTCAAAAGCTCAATAATAAATTTTACTTTTGATAATTCACCTTCTACTTCAGAAATTTCACTGCTTGCACTATCACTTTTTAATTGATTCAATTCACTACTTTCATTTTTATTTAAATCTAGGAATTGTACATTTTGGAAGGATTGCAGTTTCTCAAGCAAAGATTTTTTTTGATTTTCAAAGGCTAAGAGCATAAATTTATTCATTTTAACTATTGCCATTGAACTTCACTATCCTCTCAATTACTAAATTAATAGCTAAATCAATCTTTTCCTTAGAAGTATTAATTATATTTTTTACTTCCTCATCCCCTTTAGCTAAGGTTGGTTGTGACTCCTCATTTCCTTTATTAAGAGCATCTTCTTTCATTTTTTTTGCTTTTTCTGTAGCATCTTCAATGATAGCATGGTACTCTTCATTGCCTTTAGCTTGAGCATCACTAATTATTTGTTTGCTATTTTCTACTGCTTTATCTAATATATCCTTTGCAGTAGATTCGGCCTGTTGAATTTTACTAATTGCTTCTAGCGCCAAAATATCACCACCTTTTAAGTATTAATTATATATAACCACTTGTATTAAGTCTGCTTTCTTTACTTATTTAAACATAATAATTAAGTGGTATTAGATAACACATAACATAGATTGACTCAACTCTTTAAAAGATATATTAAAATCTATTATATCAGTTTTCTTAAAAAGTACAATATATCAATACAAAAAATTAATACATTGTACTTTTTAAAATAACAAAGATTTTACTTGACATTTTATTGAACTTTTAAATCATTTTCCTGTATAAATATTCTTTCCTTAATGTGATTATTTATAAAGGCAATATAATTTAAGGTTTTCTTTATTTCTCTACATTCAATAAAACTTTGTATATTATGATTAAATTTAAACACACTTATTTTATTTATATTATCTATAGAATTTTTATTCATAATGTATTCTTTTATATTTCTCTCTTCAGCTTTACTCATTTCTATTCTTAGAAAGTCAGGTATCCACTTTGTGTTATTATATGAGAAATACTCATATCTTATTATATCTAATAATAATTCTTTGTCACCAGCTTTAATATAGTCATTAAATTCAACAAATAGAGAGTAATAATCTACAGATGCTATGCTGCGTTTAAAGTATCCCTTGCTATCATAAAATTTAGATAGTTCATAGTAGAATTCAAATATATCTTTGAATTTATTACTTTTTTTAAAGAAATTTAATATAGTATAAAACTTACCACTATTTAAATACTTATCGACCATATGCTCAATTTTCTTTAGTATAATTAATTCATCATAACTTATATTTTTTGTTTTTAGAATTTCATAAGGTGGATAAGGTGAATAAACCATTCCCCATTTTTCACTTTCTTCCCTCATTTGAGAACCTTTTAAAAGCTTTAAAAATCCTAATTGTAATTCTTCTGGACTAATCTCATATACTTCATTAAAGGATTTTCTGAAGGAGTTAAAGTCTTCACCAGGTAACCCTGCAATTAAATCTAGATGTTGCTTAATATTCTTTAGTTTATTTAGCTCTAATACTTTTTCTTTAATAGTTGAAAATTCTATAGTTCTATTAATATTTCTTAATATCTCGTTATTGGTGGTTTGAACACCTACTTCAAATTGAAACATGCCACTAGGTGCTTCACTTAATATATCTATAGACTCCCTACTAAATAGATCTGCAGATACTTCAAAGTGGAAACAGGTATTCTCTCCATTTTTAATTAGATAACTCCATATAGCATTTGCAAAAGTTTTATTACAATTAAAGGTTCTATCAACAAATTTAACTAATTTAACTTTTTTATCTATAAAATATTGTAGTTCTTTTAACACTCTATCTATATTTAAGAATCTTACTCCATGGGTAGTTGAAGATAAACAGTACTTACAATTAAAAGGACATCCTCTAGAAGCTTCATAATATACAATTTTATTTTTTAAGTCGTCTTCAGCTTCATAAGGAAATACTATATTATTCATATCCATTAATGGTCTATTACCTCCATATATAATGCCTTCCTTACTTTTATAGTATAATCCTTTAATATTTTCACAATTATTATTATCTCCATTAACTTCAATATTTATTTTAAAATTAATTAATTCTCTATAGGTTTCTTCACCCTCTCCTTCAATTAAATATTCACCTACATTTTCTGTTAAAAACTCAATAGGATTATAAGAAGTTTCTGGGCCTCCATATATTATTTCAATATTACTATCTATAAGCTTTATTAGAGTTGACATCTTTTTAACAAACTCAATATTCCAAATATAACAGGAAAATCCTATTATATTTGGTTTTTCATATAGTATTTCTTCAACTATTCTTTCTTCTCTATCATTTATAGAAAACTCCATAGTGTGACAACTATAATCTAAATCCTTTGTATATGCTTTCAAATATCTTACTGCTAAATTGCTGTGTATATACTTTGAATTTACTGCAACTAAAACTACTTTCATTTTTTATTAACATCCTTTCTTTCTGCCCACAATCCTAAATGTACCATTGGAAGATACTGCTTCTACAATATCAAAATAATTCTTTAGTCCGTCTATAATTTTTGATGAAGTATTATCAGTGAATAGGTTAAGTAAGTTTATTTGAAAATTCTTCATACTTTTATCAGGCAATGATACCCTTATATTTTTTTGTAATGTCTTTAATGGCTCCTTTTCCACATCCCAAATATAAACATATCCATTATTTTTCATTAATCTATATATATTATCAAAAAGCTTTATCTTTTGTCTATGGGTTTTAATTTTATTTAAGGTAAAAAATACTATACAGCTATCATAATAACCTTCATTATCACAGGATTTAGAAGGTGCATTCTCCAAATAATTAACATCTATAAAATTATCATAATATTTATTAGCCTTATATATTATACCCTGGTTTCCATAAGTAATATCCAATACGTTACCTCTAAAAACCTCTTTTTCTAAACTTACAAATAAGCTTTCCATTTCACACCTCCATATTTTTATATTATTGATAATATTCTTTTTAATTTTGTAAATTCCTTTATTTTTACTATTTCATAAGAAAAAATAAGATTATGTTGAAAATTACAGTTATAGTACCTAAAAAAAGAACTACCAATATATTTTCGTGGTAGTTCTTACATTATATATAGCTCTAATCTTCACTTTTAGATTCTATAATCTTTAAGGTATTATAAAAATCAATGAGTAATCCTGCTGTTGTTGTGCAAGCTCTAAGTAATATCACATCTGCAATTTCGTTAAACCTATTTTCTTTGATTCTTATACTTTCAAAGGACTTAGCTGTTTTAACAGCAAACTTTGTATTTTCAATAACATATTTTTCAGGACTTCCATAAGTAATTATAGGATCTTTTAAAGGAATTTTATATCCATTAATAACTTTATCTATTATGAAACTTTCCAGAGGTTTATGTTTTTTTAAGTTTTTCATAGCATGAGCTGGTACTGTGGAGTCTTGTACTAAATGACAAGCAGCACCTAATAAAAATAGAGCTTTATTCATATCAGAATTTGCACCGTAAAACACAGATGCCTTATAATACTTTACACATTCTACTTTAGCATTTGAAAATCCATATAGACCGATTCCCTTCTCATGATGATAGAAATGATTAGTACTTTTCAAATCTGCATCAGCCCATTTTACACCTTTATTCAAATCTAACAAATGTTTAACAAAGAAATGATACTCTTCAGTATAACCCTCCTGCTTTAATAAACGAAGAGCTTCTTTATTTATAAATTTATGGACTATACATTCTGTCTTTTTTATTCTCTTTTTTATAGGGTTTGCAACTTTTATAAATGCTGTCATAGTTCTATTATAAGTTCTTTCCAATCTCTTCATGTAATACACCTACGATTCTTTAAGGATAATAAAATAATCATTGAGATATATATTATTATACTCCAATTTAACCATATTATTTTATTATCTATTAAATTTAATGTAGTATTTATATGGAAATTATATATAGAGGAGCCTATTTTCTAATAGCTAAGGTAAATATAAATCCATGGTTACCATCTAATATATATAGCTCATCTTTTAAAACCTTCATATTAGATACAGTGCAATTTTCCTTTAAAGTTATTAATTTATTTGGAACACCATTTACAGCACTGCACATTATATTATTTTTATTACAATCATAAAAATATAGTTGCAAGGTATTTTGTCCATTAATTTTCCCTGTATCATCTATTGCTATCCATTTTAAGCTATTTAAATCATTATGTTGATAAGCAGGTGATGGTGGTGACATAGGATGTTTTTTTAACAATGGAGGGTTTTTTACATTAGATTTTCCTTGAAATCTTGGTGAATCTAGAGGATCCCCTCCAGAAAAATCTGGGAACCCATACCAATAACCTTTTTTTAGCTCATAGATATAATCACTGTCATTTTCTACTGGTCTTAAGCCTCTATTTTCATAGCCTCCTATGGTAGCAAAGAGTCTACCATCAAGAGTTATATCTAGTCCCTCAATATTTCTTATTCCCCATGCATAGGTTTCAATAGCTTTGGTGTTAATATTATAAATTAGCAGAGATGAATTGCCTATGGACTCACCCTTTATAACCTCGTTATCTTCATTAGAAGCTCCCTGTGGTACAAAGGCTCCTTTTTCATTTTTATTTAACACTATATTAAAAGGCGATATATCATAACCAGTTGGATTTTTATCTATCCATTGGTTATCACTTCCAACTACAGCTGAATTAGTTGCAGCTCCAATTGAAATAAATAAATAGTCCTTATATCCTCTTATTAAAACCTTACTATAATCTCCTTTATTAGGTAGGTTTGATAAGCATTGTTCTATCTTCCCATTGTTTATATCCAGGCTGAGTATTTCATTATTAGTAAGGAAGTATAGTTTATCTCCATTACATTCAAGGGTGGTAATGTTATAGTTTTTGTCTTCAATTAAAGTATAGGGCTCTCCAGTTGATGGAATAGCCATTATTTTATTTTCAAAGGCAACATATAATCCTCTATCATTACTAGTAAAATCTATGGCATTCTTTAATCCCTTATATCTAATTTTCATCTCAACTTCTGAGTCTTTAACCCCTATGTTATATATATCATTTTTATCTTTTACTATTAATAAAGAACTAATAGCTAATATTATAAGCAGAATCCATCCAATTATTTTTTTCATAGTTCCTCCATTTAAATATTATTTACACTAATATATATTTAAATATTCTTAATTAAATTACATTAAATGAAATATAAGATAAAAATATATGGTTAGAGAATAATCTTTAATCTACCTTCATAAGTATTATTATATTAAGGCATCTTCAAAAAATAAATAAGTCAGAATGCTCGTTTATCCGATGACTACCAGCTCTAATACTCCCATCTTCTTCAAAGTGGGAGTAAAGAGCTGCTATGTCCCTGGATAACGATTTCTAAGCTTCGAAGAAGCTAAGAAATCTGTTAATTTTGTGTTATACTGTGTCAACAGAACCCTTAGATAGTGCTACTATCTGCGGAACCTGTTTCCTTGTCTAACTCAAAATATACTTCTCATCTTTGACTTGTTATTTATTTTCAGATGCCTAATTGGAGGTAATAAAGATGAGTAAAGATACTTTTTATAGAGATACCTTTGTGTTAACTCTTTCTAATTTAGCCATGGGTGTATTAAGATTTATGTTTTCTATTATACTATCAAGACAGTTAGGTCCAGAAGGAGTTGGACTTTATGGTTTGATAATGCCTATATATGATTTATTTTGTTGTTTAGTATGTGGAGGAATAATTGCTGCAATTTCAAGAGAAACTTCTGCTTATCTGGGTACTAGTAGATTTGAAGATTTACATAAAACTGTTAATGCTTCCCTAGTTTTTATAGTGCTTTGGTCAATTTTTATAGCAGGTATTATGTTTATACTTAGTCCGATAATCTGTAATTATATTATTAAAGACCCTAGAGCAATACGTTCCTTATGGATAGCTTCTCCTGCTATTGTTTTTATTGCTATCTCCTGCGTATATAAAGGTTATTTCTATGGAGTAAGTCAGGTAATAACCCCGTCAGTTATAGATATATTAGAAAAAGCTGTTAGAATGGTGATATTAGTAGGAGTAATCTACTATTTATCTCTTAAAACCATAGAAAATACAGTAGCGGCAACCTATCTTTCATTTACTATTGGTGAAATAATAAGTTTCGTATTTCTATATATTTTCTATAAAAGAAGTATTAAAAAGATTCCCTATACCAATAGTGTAAGAACAGATAACAGCTTTCAATTGTTATTTAACATACTAATTATTGCTGTCCCTTTAGCTATAAATGGTTTTTTAACTACAGCGCTTCAAAGTGTATCTACACTTTTAGTACCCATAAGGTTAGTCGCTGCTGGTTTTGATCACATAGGTGCTCTTGAGATAATAGGTAAATTTAATGGTATGGCTCTTGCTATCGTGTACTTCCCATTAGTTATAGTTGTATCTTTGTCTACAGTAATAATTCCAGATATATCTAAAAAAATAAGTCAAAAGGATTTTTCTAATATAAATTCTAGAGTAAATGAAGTAATTAAAATTTGTTTTATGTTAGGGGTTTCTACAGTAATTATTTGCTATGTATGTCCTAATTTATTAGGTGAAGTATTTTTTGATAGAAGTGACTTAGGTAGCTTTATAAAGATAGCTTCCCTTGCAGCTCCATTTATGTATTGTCACTACTGTACCTATAGTATTTTAAATGGTATAGGTAAACAAAAAGTTATCCTTTTAAGCTCCATTGCTACAGCTTTGATTGAATTAGTTCTAATATTTATACTTATAGGTATTCCTAGCATAAATATCTATGGATATGGAATTTCCTTAATTGTAACCTCTATTATAGGACTTTTAATAAATCTGTATTATATTGGACAAGTGATAGAGCTATCTTTTCCTATTTGGGAAATATTAATCCTAGTGTTACTAACAGTTTTAGTATACTTAGTAACAACCATCATAAGTTCTATAATTCCTAATACCTTTATCATTCCTAAAATTATAACTATCATTGTAGTTGCTTTTTCATTATTCTTTGTATCAAGTTTTTTAATACGAAAAAGCTCATAAAATAGAACCTAGGACTTAGTTTTTTAGATACTAAGTTCTAGGTTCTATTTTAAAATAAATTAATAATATTTACTTTAACTTTTTATATATTCTTCTAGGTATAAGTTTTGTAATTTTATTTGGCAGTGAATTTAAATCAGACTTTTTAACACCACCTATAGTTACTAGTACTAATCCGTAGGCTCCAGCAGATAATGCTATACTTATTAATGATGCAAATAAGTTTAATATGTAACCACCGAAAATTAATCCTAGAACTCCATTAAATATCTTATATGAGAAAAATGTTACTATACCCATAGCTAATCCAGCTATTAAAGGTTTTATATAACAAGGAATCAAGTGTATCATTCCATCAATAGAGTCATTTATTTGCCACTGGAATAATATAAGCATTACTAAATAACAGGCTGCATTACCCCAAATAGCTCCAAGGATTCCAAAGGAAGGCATTGCTATTAATATATAATTCACAACAACTTTAGCTAAAATTCCAACTACAGAAAATATAGTTACTACGTTTACCTTACCCATTCCCTGCAAAATAGAAGTTTGAACTAATGTGATAGCATATAGGATTAAAACCCAAGCTCCCCATATTAATAAGGGTGATACCTCTTTATCATAGCCTAGTATTCTTAAAATAGGCATAGATAGAACTCCTAATCCCACAGCACAAGGTATAGCTATCATAAAAGTAACCCTATAGGAAGATTTAATATTAAATCTTAGACCTTTTTTATTATCTAGAGCGTGGATTCTAGATATGGCAGGAACAAGAGCAATAGCTAAAGCTCCTATAATTGCCATAGGAATTGACATTAGGGTGTTGTAAAGACCTAAATATCCCCATTGAAGATTCACAGTTTCTTGACTTAATCCTGTAGATAAAAGTCTAGACTTTACAATTTTTAAGTCTACTATAGTTCCTGAGTTTTGCAGTGCAGAAGCTATAGTTATTGGAAATGCATATTTTAATATGGATTTAACAATGGTTTTATTGCTTAATCTATTTACCCCAGGTTCATTTTTTTTATGAATATGATTAGCTGCATATTTTTTATATACCAATATAAAGTATATAGATGCTCCCATAGCTCCAACCACTGTACCTATAGTACCTCCAGCAGCTCCATAGGATACACCTTTTCCTATGAGTAGATAAGCAAATAATAAACTAAATATTATATTTAGAATTTGTTCTCCTACTTGATATACTGCAGTGGTAGTCATGTTTCCAATACCTTGAAAATAACCTTTGTATGCACCCATTATTGAAGTAAATAATAATGCTGGTGCAAGCCATCTAGTTGCTAATGTTGATTCAGGGCTATTAAAAGCTAGACTTAAGGGTTTTGCCCATATAAACATAAATACGGATAGGATTAACCCTAAGATTATAAGTAAAGTTCTAGATGCTCTAAAGGTTTTTATTGCATCTCTATAGTTTCCCTTTGCTTCAAGTTCCGATACTAACTTTGCAATGGCTACAGGTATACCTGAGTTAGCAATAAGGTATATATAAGAAAAAATTGTATATGTAGAATAGTATACTGACCAACCTGTTTTACCTAAAATCTGAAATAGTAAAGGTGTATAAATTACAGATAACACCTTTACTGACATCATAGATATGGTGAGTACCATAAAGCCTTTAGCTACAGAGTGCTGAGCCCCCTCAGTTCTGTCATTCATATTACCCCTCCATTAAAACTTAAACACATCATTCTTTATCTTCTTTAATACTGGTGGTAAAGATTCTGCTATAGTTTTATTTTTCATATATTCAAGCTCCTCTGAGTTTGATTTAAATATTATTTTATATGCATATAGGAATTGAAAATCTAAACCATATCTATTTACAAAGAAGCTATTAAGCTTTTTATCTCCATATTTAGAATCTCCAACTATAGGATTTCCTAGCTCTGATAAGTGAGCTCTTAATTGATGACTTCTTCCAGTAAGTAAGTTAATTTCTATTAGGGAAAAAGTACCACAACTTTGAATAGTTTTAACTTCCATAGCAATTTCTTTACTGTTTGGAACTTCAGTCCTATATACCTTAGAAATATTTGCATCTTCATTTTTTAAGATATATCCTGTATAGGTTCCGTCCTTTATTCTTCCTTGTACTAGAGCCATATAGTATTTTTCAATACTCCTTTCTCTTATAGCTTCATTAAGGACCTTTAGATATTTGAAGTTTTTTCCGAATATAACTACCCCAGAGGTATTTCTATCCAACCTATTGCATGGAGCAGGAGTAAAAGTTACTTCTTTTTCGGGTTCATAATCACCTTTGTCATAGAGATAGGATAAGGCATAGTCTGTTAGAGTTGGTTCCCCATTCTTTGTGTCACTATGAACTAATAAATTAGGCCACTTTTCTACCATAAGTATATTTTCATCTTCATAGGTAATTTTAAGGTTATTTTCTATTCTTTCAAACTTCTTTTTTTCACCACTAGTCTTTATATATCTTATTTCTATGGTGTCTCCCTCTTCTAAAACATATTGTTCTTTTATTTTTTTACCATTTACTCTAATGTCACCTTTTCTAAATGCCTTATATATAGCGCTTAATGGTACATCCTTCAGTAACTTTCTAAGGAATTTATCGCATCTTTGACCGGCTTCATTTGAACCTATTTGTATATTATTCATATTGTCCTCCAATATTTCTTTCTTATAGTTTGTTAAGATAGTTTACAGCCATATTACAATGAACTGCTACTCCTATTTGTAGACATTCCTCATCTATATCAAATTTACTACTATGCAGAGGATATATTATTCCTTTTTCAAGGTTTCCACATCCTAATTGATAAAACATAGCTGGAACCTTAAGGGAAAAGTATGCAAAACTTTCTACACCCATAGTAGGTTCTCGTAATATTTTAACCTTATCTTTTCCTAATAGAGCTACACTATTATCATAAAATATATTATACATAGCGTCGTCATTATATAAACATGGATAACTTTCATCAATAGTAATTTCACAGGTGCCTCTTAAACTTTCTACCTGCATGGTTACCAATTCTTTTAATCTTTTTTTCATGTATTCCCTATCCTCTAGGTTCATAGTTCTAATTATACCAGTTATAGTAACCTTATCTGGTATAATATTGGCTGCTGTACCTCCATTTATAGTTCCTATAGTTATTACCCCTGGTGATACTGGACTAGTCTCTCTACTTACTAATAACTGTAAGGTATTTATAACCTGAGCTGCAATTACTATAGGGTCTATCCCTTTATGGGGACTTGCACCATGAGAACTTTTACCACAAATAGTAATGGTAAAAGGATTAGAAGCAGCATAAGCTACTCCTTGCTTAAGTCCAATGGTTCCCACCTCAAGACTTTCATCTACATGACATCCAATTATTGCATCCACATGAGGAGCTTCTAATGCTCCTTCTTCTATCATAATCTTAGCTCCACCAGTAGTTTCTTCTGCAGGTTCAAAAATAAACTTTACGTTTCCTTTTAACTCTTTTCTATGGTTATTTAAAAGTTTAGCTGCTCCAAGTACCATTGTCATATGAGCATCATGGCCACAGGCATGCATTTTTCCATCCATCTTAGAAATATAGCAGTGACTATTTTTTTCATGGAGAGGTAGTGCATCCATATCACATCTTATAGCTATAGTTTTTCCATTACTACTACCTGCTTCTCCATATATAGTAGCCACAACACCTGTACCTGCACAAGAATAAAATTCTATATTCTCATTCCTCAAAAAAATTTTTATTCTATCAGAAGTTTTATATAAATCAAAATCTAACTCTGGATTTTCATGAAATTCTCTTCTTATATAAATTAATTCTTCACTTATTTGTTTAGCTTCATGGATAAAGTTCATCTGAAACCTCCTTACTGATAATTATATATTATATACAAATATATAAAAAAATAATAGACTTGAAGTCTATTTAAGAGAAGTCTTAACTATATTGTACTTCAAACCATTATATAACAGAAAAGCTTTCCTTTCAATATTATAGTAAAATATGTTTCAGCTTAGTAAAATATCATGGGTCATTCTCCACAATATATGTCAATTAATTTGTAATCCTTATTATAGTCTATATCTATGAATATATGTAACATTTTATATATATGTCTATGGATAATTATCACTAGGAAACTAGTTAAATATATACCTATATTAATATTAAACTATAGAACTATTTAACTAGTTAACTAGTTGTACTCATAGTCAGGCTTTGGGGTGTATTACCATAACCTATTCATTTCACTGAAACTATGTCTATATACACTAGAAAGGATGAACTATTCTTCAAAAACCTCTATAAGCCCATTGGTTACAAGGACATCAAAGTCAAATTTTCTCTCCAAATCGGAAAATTTAATAGAGATATTACTTTCTTCTAAGGCTGTTATTGTTCCTGTTCCATAAAATTTATGGGTTACAGTGGTTCCAACCTTAAATTTAACTCTTTCTAGTATCTCTTCTTCTAACTGGCACTCACATAGAAATTGAGATTTATTTTTCTTTTCACCTCTTATAAATTGGGGGAAAAGAAATAATAAGTTGTTAATAGCTCTAGTAACTCCTACATAGAATAATCTTCTCTCTTCCTCTATATCATTATTCTTATAGGGAATAGCTCCATCTACTGTGTTAATCATAAATACCGTATCCAATTCCATTCCTTTAACACCGTGAATAGTACTAAGAATTACGCCTTCATTTTTATCCTTATTTCTAGAGCTAGCTTTTTTTGTTTCCTCTTCTACAGTATTTACATGTTCTAAGAAATCTTTAATAGTTTTAAACCCCTTCACGCTTTCTTTAAACTCATTTAACACATTTTCTAGATCTTCTATGGAAAATTTATATTTCTGTGCATATTCCACTAGATGTTTATGATACATCAAGTCTCCTATAATAAATTCTACGGCAGAAGGTAGTGAAATTCTATTTAAGCTAGAAATATCCCTTTCGAGTTTATCTAATATTTTTAGTTGGAACACTGGGGTACTATCTAAGTTTTTTAATTTAGTAAAGATACTGCCTAAGTCATTGCTCTTTTTAACTTCTTCTATACTATTTTTACTTATATACCTATAGGGTTTATTTATTATTCTAGTAAAGCTATCCATGTTTAGAGGATATATGCTTAACTTTAGATAAGCTAATATGTCTTGGCATATGAAGTGAGAGAAAAAATTATATTGTTTATCTAGCAAGGTAAAGGGAATTTTCTTTCTAATAAAACTATCAATTATACTTCTACTTTCTATATTAGTTCTATAAAGAACTGCAAAGTTATTAAAGTTATTATCATCACTTTCCTTTACCTTGAGAATATAATCACTTATATATGTACCTTGAGCTGTTTCATCACGAACCCCTTGAGCCTTTATTATTCCATCATCAGTTTTGTTGGCTCTGATATCCTTTGAGGTTCTAATCTTATTATTTTTTATAGACTTCATTGATAATCTTACTATATTCTGCTTTGACCTATAATTTGTAGATAGATATAAGGTTTTACCTTCCTTAAATATATCTTTAAAGTTTACGATATAGGTTGGATTAGCGCCTCTAAAACTATAGATGCATTGGTCCTCATCCCCTACTACAAATAAGTTATTCCCTTTATTTAAAAGCTTTAATATGTCCACTTGTACATCATCACTATCTTGAAATTCATCAACTAATATATGTTTAAATTGATTTTGATATGAATTTAATATGGAGCTATTCTTAATAAATAAATCTCTACACATTAACTGTAGATCTTCAAAGTCAAGGAGGGATTTTCCCTTTTTATAGGATTCATAGAAATTTACACAGTTTTTTAAAAGTTCTTTATCGATTTGATTATTTGAATCTCTATTATATTCTCCTTTGCACTTATAGATGGATATGGCATTTACATATTCCTTAACTCTATCTTCACTAACATCCTCCACATAGGCAGTTAAAAAGTTTTTTACTACTCTATAACTTTCAAAGGGCTCTATTATATTAATTTCTCCATAATAGGATTTTAGTATTTTATAGCAAAGTCCGTGAAATGTTCCAAAGAAAGGACTTATTTTATTCTTATCTATGGCTAGGAACCTATTTCTCATATTAGTTGCTGCTGCTTTGGTGAAGGTTATTATAACTATATTTTTAGGTGATATGTTTTTATGATTTATAAGTTCATAAACTCTATTTACAATAACTACAGTTTTCCCACTTCCAGGACCTGCACTGACTATTATATTTTCATTTGAACAGTTAATGGCTGTTAACTGTTCTTCACTTAAAGTGTTATTTTTGTTTCTTATCATAATATAAATCTTTCCTTTTACATACTTTCAATTTAATAATATTACCATATTATTTGTCCATATACTATAGAAATGAAAGTTTTCTTATGGTACGATATATAGGATGTAAATGTTAACCTATGGAGAATTTATGGTTTATATAAGTGAGGAGAACTAAAAATGGATACAATTACTAGACTTGACCTAAGAAGCCAAAGAAATCTTACCATGTTAGTAGATTTTTATGAGCTTACAATGGCTAATGGTTATTTAAATAATGAAGCAGATGATACCATAGCTTATTTTGACATGTTTTTTAGGAAAATTCCTGATGGTGGTGGCTACTGCATAATGGCAGGAGTTCAACAATTAATTGAATATTTAACTAATCTTAAATTTACTGATGAAGATATAGAATATCTAAGAAGTAAACATTTATTTAGTAAAGAATTTTTAAATTATTTAGCTAACTTTAAGTTTAGTTGTGATGTATGGGCTATTCCAGAAGGTACCCCAGTATTCCCTAATGAGCCACTTGTAACTGTAAGGGGTCCAGTGATGGAAGCTCAGTTTATAGAAACTATGATACTACTAACAATAAATCATCAAACTCTAATTGCTACTAAAGCTGCAAGAATTTGTGAGGCTGCTAGTGGTAGACCTGTAATGGAGTTTGGTTCTAGACGAGCTCAAGGCTATGATGGTGCCTTGTATGGAGCTAGAGCTGCAATTATTGGTGGATGTAATGCTACTGCTTGTACTATGGCAGATGAATTATTCAATGTGCCTGTAACTGGAACTATGGCACACTCTTGGATTCAGCTTTTTGATAGTGAATATGAAGCTTTTGCTGCATGGGCTAAAACTTATCCAGATAATACTGTACTTTTAGTAGATACATATAATGTTCTAAAATCAGGTATTCCAAATGCTATAAAGGTTTTTGATGAAATCTTAAAACCTATGGGTAAAAGACCTAAGGCTGTAAGAATTGATAGTGGCGATATTGCATATCTTTCTATAGAAACTAGAAAAATGCTAGATGAAGCTGGTTATGAGGATGTAAAAATCACAATTTCAAATTCCTTAGATGAATTTATAATTAAAGCTGTTCTTGAAAATGGTGCTAAAATAGATAGTTTTGGTGTTGGTGAAAGATTGATAACTGCAAGAAGTGAGCCTGTATTTGGTGGCGTTTATAAGCTTGTTGCTATAGAAAAAAATGGAACCATTATCCCTAAAATTAAGATAAGTGAAAATGTAGAAAAAATCACAAATCCAGGGTTTAAATCTCTTTATAGAGTTTATGATAAGAAAACAAATAAAGCTATTGCAGATTTAATTGCTTTAAATGATGAGAATTTTGATAATAACAAGCCTTTGCAGTTGTTTGACCCTAACTACACTTGGAAGAAAAAAAGAATTAAAAATTATAATATAAAAAATCTCATGGTACAAATATTTGATAAGGGTAAATGTACTTACGAAAGTCCTTCTGTAATGGAGATAAGAGAATTTTGTGGTAAGGAAAAAGCTAGTCTATGGTCAGAGATAAGAAGATTACAAAATCCTCATCAATACTATGTAGACTTATCTAAAAACTTATGGAATTTAAAAGAATCATTATTACACGAATACTCTTCGATATATGAAGAATAATATTAACATACTATCTATGAAGGGTATGATATCTATTGAATAAGAAACTTAAAATAAAAATTTCTAATGATGCCTTTGATTTTATTATTAAACTACTGGAATTTCATGATGAATATGATTGTATAGCATTAAAGGAACCTGAAAATGGTGGATGTTGTAAAAATTCTAAGGTTGATATAATTTTAGATAATACCATTAACTACAATGTTATTGAAGATATACAGGGGTTAAATATTGCTTATAGTGAAGATTTATCTAGTAATTTTAATGAAATAATTATTGTACTAAAGAAAGATTCTCTCTACCTAAAGGCAATACCTTCGTTTACTAATAAATCTAAGGGATGCGGTGGATGTGGATCAAAGTCAAAGGATTGCACATCATGTTCAGGATGTAGCATGAAATCAAAATAGTTAATAAAAAATCTCCTAGCCTAGGCTAGGAGATTTATATGTTTACTGAAATATACTAAATAACACACTTGGATTAGTTTAATTTGGTTGGAGTTTAATATAAATATTATGTTATAAAAAATCCATATTAGAAACAATTTAATTATAAGTAGCTGTCTTTGTATAAAAGAGATATAGGCAACGACTTATCCTCCTTGTACAAATCATAATCATAGAGATTTTTTATTTTGCTCCCCTTGCTGCTAAGCTCTTTAAAGGGGCACTTATTATTATTTTCAGCCCAATTATAAAGGGCACAGTCCTTTGAACACTCTACATACTCATCATAAGTTGATAAAAAATCACACTTAACCAAGCATACCACCCCCAATAAATACACATTTAATACCCTAAATTATAAATGAGAATTTTCACAAAATAAAGTATTTTTAGTGGATTTATTGAGAGGTTTTCTATATTTAAGAATTTTTGAATATATTTAAAATATAATTATAATATTTTAAAAAATGATGGAGTTGTATTACAATTACTAAAATATATATATAAATTTATCCTATGAAAACTACACTTATGTCAATATTTATATTTTTATGTCCTACATTTCTTTGAGCATTATGGGTATTCAAGCTATTATTTTCTTTTTTTGCTATATGGTTTTTAAGGTTAATAATCTTTTCACTATCAATATTCATTATTTTTTCATATATAGGAAGTAGCTCATTAGGAATCTTACTATTTAAGCCTATATTAATGACTGCTATTTTTTTTATTCCATAAATACAACTTAACAAATCTTCATTGTTTGCGATATAATGAGAAAATTCAGTAAACTCGTCCAATAAGTGGCTACAACCATATAAATCTAGTTCGGAAATAGTTGAGGGTCTTTTTTTGCCCTCTTTGAAATCTAAAGCCCCTACTTCCTTGTTTAATATGGTACCACCTTTTTCTATGACAGCTTTTTCTAAGTTTAAATCATTTAACTCTAAACAATCATCCATTCTTACTTGAGTTCCAATATCTATATGATACATAATAAAATTTTTAGCTTCTTCCTTAGATCTGACAAGAATACTGTGAATACCAATTTCCTCAAGTTTATTCATCATATCTTGTATTAATATGCTTACAGAAGTTCTATTTACCATACATATTACACCTCCTAAGGCAGTTAAATATTTTCTTTACTTATTTATATGGATGTAATTACTATTTTATGATATCAATGAAAGATTTTATAATATGAGCTGTAAAACCCCAAATTACATAATTATTCCATTGATAAAAATATTCATCTAATACCCCCTTTGAAAATTTACGTTCTGTTAAGTTATATGAAC
>NZ_DGRF01000030.1:0-22609 GCF_002390995.1 Clostridium sp. UBA4395 | reverse complement strand
AGGTTGTTGCCAGGTCATTTGGATCTTTAGCTCAGTTGGTTAGAGCAACCGGCTCATAACCGGTAGGTCCGGGGTTCGAGTCCCTGAAGGTCCACCATATTTGGGGGTATAGCTCAGCTGGGAGAGCACCTGCCTTGCACGCAGGGGGTCAAGGGTTCGAATCCCTTTATCTCCACCAAAAGCAATCTAAATAGATTGCTTTTTTTTTATACTTATATTATTTAATTAACTATTATATTATTGTTTTAATTAAGTATATAATAATGTAAAGTAATTAAAAAAAAATCACTGCAAAGATGGTGTAATTAGTATGAATAGAGTTAAACAATTTATTAATTGTATATTTGCAAAAATAACTAAAAAAGATAGGGAGTTTATTAATAATTATTTAGATGAGAATGAAAAAAAATTACTGTATAAACTCCCTGTTTATGATTTGAAACATTCAGTTAATGTAGCTAGAGATATATATACAAATGAATCTGAAGAAGAAATTAAAAAGAATAATCTTAATCATAAAGAAATTGTAAAATCAGCGATATTACATGATGTTGGTAAAATTCATACTCCTCTAAATGTAATAGATAAATCTATTTTAGTCTTATTAAATAACATTACAAAAACAAAAATAAAAAAATATAGTGATAGAAATTCTAAGATATATATATTCTATAATCATGGAGAAGAAGGTTATAAAATTTTAAAAGGAAAAGGATATGATAAAGAATTTTTGAATATTATAAGAAATCATCATAATTATAAAATACAAAATAAATGGCTAGATATTTTACGAAAGTATGATGATAGAAATTAATACATATAATTAATATAAGTAAAGAAATATTTAATAATGAAAGAAAAAATACAATAATATACATGGGTATATGATATACTATTATTTAAATAATATATGTTTATACATGGAGGGGATTATGACAAGCGCAAAGAGAAGAGAAAAAATAAAGAATCTATTAATACAATCTCAAGAACCTGTAAAAGGTCAGATATTAGCAGAAATGTTTGAAGTTACTCGTCAAATTATAGTTAAGGATATAGCTATTATAAGAGCTGAGGGTGTAGATATAATATCTACACCAAAAGGATATATGGCTTTAAAAGAAAATATCAATAGCATAAAGAAAATTATAGCTGTTAATCATGGAAGGAAAGAAGTAAAAAATGAGCTTGAGACTATTGTTAAATATGGTGCAATTGTAGAAGATGTAATAGTTGAACATCCTCTTTATGGAGAAATAAGAGCTATGCTTATGCTTAAAAATATGATGGATATTGAAAATTTTTATAGTAATTTTAAGCAGTATGAAGCTGAACCTTTAAGCGCATTAACAAATGGAGTTCATCTTCATACAATAATATGTGAAAATGATAGAGTTTTATCAAATATAGTAGAGGAATTAAATAAAAAAGGATTTTTGATTAAAGAATTATAAAAAGGGGTGTGAATATTTTGAAGAAGAAAGCTATCGGGAGTATAGTTTCTATAATAATAATTATATTACTTTTCACTGTTGCTGGAATAAGTATAATAGTTGACTATCAATGGTTCAGTGAATTGGGATATATTTCTATTTATTTTACTAAGCTAGTATCTATAATGAAACTAATGGTTCCTACATTTTTAGTAATATTTATTGGAATAACACTATATTATAAAAGTTTAATACCTAATATTAGAAAGTTAAAAGAGATAGTAGAAATTGATAAAGTTAAAGAGAAAAAAAGGTTTAAAATCTTTTTAGGAATAAATTTTATTATATCTTTATTCTTTTCTTTTAGTTTTGCAAATATATATTGGTATAAAATATTAGAATTTACCAACTCTACAAAATTTGATATTAATGATCCTATATTTAATAAGGATATCTCATTTTTTACATTTAAGTTACCTTTAATACAATCTTTATATAGTAGTATAATTTCATTATTAGTTTTACTTGTAATAGCTACTTTTATAATTTATATTATTTTAAATGTTAAGGATAAAATTAATAATCACTTTGATAGATCAGATAAGGTTGTAAATTTTAAATCTATGACTAGTGGTATAACAAGTTTTGCAGGAAAACAACTTGCAGTGATCGCTGCATTACTTATGTTAGTTATATCTTTAGGATATATGATAAAAGGGTGGAACTTAGCATATTCTCCTAGGGGTATAGTTTTTGGAGCAAGTTATACAGATGTAAACGTATCTTTAAAATTCTATAAAGTGATTTCCATAGTTTCAATTATTTTTGCTGTATTAATATTTTTAAGTATATTGTTTAAAAAAGTTAAACCAATAATATTTTCAGTAATAGTAGTTTTTGTACTGATGATTGGGGAAAGTGTTGCAGCTGGAGTTGTTCAACAATTTATTGTTAATTCCAATGAAAAAACATTAGAAAAACCTTATATATCCAAGAATATAGAGTATACTAATATGGCTTATAACATTGATGAAATTGATGAAAATAATTTTGAGATAAAGAATGATTTAGATGCTACAGGTATAAAACAAAATAAAGATATAGTTGAAAATATTAAGGTTAATGCATATCGACCTGCTTTAGAATTTTATAATCAATTTCAATATATAAGATATTATTATAAGTTTAATGATATAGATATTGATAGATATAATATTAATGGAAACTATAATCAAGTATTTATAGCACCGAGAGAAATTGATTTTGAAAAGTTAGATGAAAATTCTATTACCTGGCAAAATAGACATTTATCATATACCCATGGATATGGGGTTGTTATGAGTAAGGTTAACTCGGTAACAAGTGAAGGACAACCTGATTTTATTATGAGCAATATACCTATTGAAAATGAAACGGATATTTCATTAGAAAATCCAAGGATATATTTTGGTGAGAACACTAATGATTATAGTATAGTAAATACAAAGCTTGGAGAAATTGATTATCCAATAGGTGGCGAAAATGCTACTAATAATTATGACGGTAATGCTGGTATATCCATGAGTTATCTAAACAGAATTATATTTGCTATTAAAGAACAAAATAGTAAATTTTTATTATCCCAAGATATAACTAGTGATAGTAAAATTCTACTTCATAGAAATATAGTAGAAAGAGTTAATAAAGTTGCACCTTTTTTAAGATATGATGAAGACCCATATGTAGTTATAAACAATGATAGGCTTTATTGGATTATAGATGCATATACTGTAAGCGACAAGTTCCCATTTTCACAACCTATGGGAGATATAAATTATATTAGAAATTCAGTTAAAGTTATAATTGATGCATATGATGGAACAACAAAGTTTTATATAACAGATAATACAGATCCTATAGTTGCAACCTATGCTAAGATATTTCCTAAGCTATTTACAGACTTAAGTACTTTACCAGATGAAATTAAAGCTCACTTTAAATATCCGCAAGATTTATTTGCAATTCAGAGTGAAATGTTGTCTAAGTACCATGTTTCAGATCCTGGAGTTTTCTACAATGGGGATGATATTTGGTCTATAGCTAGTGATGTAGCTACAATTGAAGGTGATGAAGTAAAATCCGAAGCTTCATATGTTACTACTAAATTAGCTGGAGAAGATAAAGAAGAGATGGTTATTTTAGAGTATTTCAATACAAAAGATAGAGATAATATGGTAGGTATGTTTGGTGTTAGAATGGATGGAGATAATTATGGAAAAATGTTTTTATATAAATTTCCAACGGGAGGAACAATATATAGTCCAATGTTATTTAAACAAAAAATAAACCAGGATCCAGAAATATCTAAACAATTATCACTTTGGGATACTAAGGGTTCTCAGGTTCAATTTGGAGAGGTTTTAATAATACCAATAGGAAACTCCTTGTTATATGTAGAACCTCTTTATTTGAGAGCTTCTGGTGAAAATAGCATACCTGAAATGAAAAATGTCATAGTTGGTTACGGAGATAAACTAATACTTGAAAAAGATATAGGAACTGCTATTACTAAGATGTTTAATCTAGAGGCTGAGGGAAATAACAATAACTCTAATAATGAAGGTATAGAAAATAATAAACAAGAAGGAAACTTAAATTCCGATTATTTAGGAAAATTAAAAGAAGCATATACAAATGCTATTGAATCTCAAAAAAATGGAGACTGGGCAAAGTATGGTGAGTATATAAATCAAATAGGAAAATTAATTGACGAATTATCAAAATAAATTTATATAAATAACATGACTAGCCGCTCTAGAGCTTTCGTAGTAAAATGGAAGATAGAGTGGCTAGAATAATTTATATAAAGTAGTAATAACATGCATAGGTGGAGGAAATTATGGATTATGATGTATTGATATTAGGGGGAGGAATTATAGGTTGTGCTATAGCTTATGAATTGTCAAAATATAACCTTAATATTGCAGTTATAGAAAAAGATTATGATATATGCAATGATACACCTTCTATAAACACAGCAACAATATATGATGGACTAGAATGTGAGGATGAATTATCATCTAAACTTATTAGAAAAGGCAATTTATTAATGGAGGAGTATGCATTAAGATTTAAAGTTCCATATAAGAGGTGTGGAACCTTATATATAGCAAGAAATGAAATTCAGGCTATAAGTATTGATAAAATGTATGAAAGAGCTAAAGCAAAAAAAATAGATGATGTAAAACTTCTTATAGGAAAAGAAATATTGGAGTATGAACCTAATATAGAAGGAAATATAATAAAATCAATATATATACCTAATACAGGTGTAATAAGCTCATATGATTTAGCTTTAGCTTATGGTGAAATTGCTTTTGATAATGGAGTTAACTTTAGATTACAAGAAGAGGTTGAATCTATAAATAGTATAAATAAAGGGTTCAAGATAAAAACAAGTAAAAATAAATTTACTTGTAAGATAGTTATTGATACAACCAAAGATAAAAATCTACAATTAGTTAATGAGAATAATAAAGAAGATGATAAAGGGAAATATATGAAATATGTGGTTATTGATAAGCCTTATGAAAAGTTATATTCTAACATAATTTTTGATGTAAGAGAAAATGAAAGAATATATATAAGACCTACAATTAACAATGAAACAATAGGGGCTTATAGTAACTATAAAAATGTTCACTATGATAAAGTTATTGAAAAGATAAAACCTCTTACTAAAGAAATTAGTGAAAATGATATAAAAGTAGTAAGAGATTGGCGCCTTTTTGATGAACCCATTATTATACAAGATGATATTATTAACAGTGGGTATATAAATATTAAGGTTAATCATTATGCTAAGGTTACAATAACTCCATATTTAGCTTTGAACATATCAAAAATAGTAGTTGAAAAGTTAAATTGTAAATTTAAAAAGGATTTTAATGATAAGAGAAGAGAATATTTTAGATTTAAAAATCTATCAAATGAAGAAAGAAATAAAATTATTAAATTAGACAGTAAGTATGGACGTATTATATGTCAGTGTGAAAGAGTTAGCGAAGGTGAGATTGTAGACTCTATTAGAAGACCTTTAGGAGCTAGAACAGTAACCGGGGTAAAGAGGAGAACAGGAGCGGGATTTGGAAGTTGTGATGGGTGTTACTGCAAGGATAAAATAATTGAAATTTTGGCAAGAGAAATGGATAAAAGAGTTACAGAAGTGGTTAATAATTCAAAGGATTCAACCATTTTATTATCAAGAATAAAAGAATTTGATGAAATGTGAGGTAATAAAAAGTGAAGGATAAGGATATATTAACAACTATAGTAAGAGTAAAAGGTTCTGCAGAGCGTAGGGTAGTTTCAGTAAAGAGTAGCGAACCTATAGATAAAAGTTTATGGCTTGAATGCTCTAAGTGTTTAAGTAGAATATATGTGGGACCACAGACATCAGAAGGAGATGTTATATGTAAGAATATACTTAATACAGGCGTAGATATAGTGTGTACTAAATATGCTTACAAAAATTAATATTAATATTGACAAAAAATATGTTAGGGAATAATATAGACATATATTTAATGAAATAAATTATAAACCATTGAAGAGAATAGTAGTACTAATCATATATGTAAGAGAGTCAGTGTTTGGTGTAAACTGATATATATATTATTACGAATCCGCCTCTGAGGGACTGTGATGAGCAGTACGGCATTAAGTTTGTCGTTAAATTTGTGAGTGGAATAATTAATTTTATTCAATTAGGGTGGTAACACGGAGTCTTTCGTCCCTTAGGTGGGGTGAAAGGCTTTTTATTTATATCAAAATATAATTATAAGAAAAGGGTAGGAGGAATAACAATGATAGACTTAAAGAAAATAAGAAATAATCCAGATGAAATTAAAGTAAAAATGGAAAATAGAGGAGAGAGTTTTGATTTATCGCTTATAGATGAAGTTGTAGAGCTTGACCAAAAGAGACGTAATATATTAATAGAAGTAGAAGAATTAAAAAATAAAAGAAATAAAACTTCTGCAGAAATTCCTAAGTTAAAAAAACAAGGTATAGATGTATCAGAAACTATGAAGGAAATGAAATTACTTTCAGATACAATAAAAAACTATGATGTGGACTTAAATGAAATAGATCAAAAAATAGAATATATAATGATGAGGATACCTAATATACCTCATGATTCAGTTCCAAATGGTAGTGATGATGAGGATAATGTTGAAATTAAAAAGTGGGGAGAGATAAGAAAGTTTGATTTTAATCCTAAAGAACACTGGACTATAGGTACAGAAAACAATTTGTTGGATTTTGAAAGAGCTGGAAAAATTACAGGGTCTAGATTTACTGTTTATAAGGGACTTGGAGCAAGATTAGAGAGAGCATTAATAAATTATTTTTTAGATACTCATACTGGTAGAAATGGATATGATGAAATACTTCCTCCATATATGGTAAATAGAAATAGTATGACTGGAACAGGTCAGTTACCTAAGTTTGAAGAAGATGCCTTTAAAGTTAGTGATACAGATTATTTTTTAATACCTACAGCAGAAGTACCTGTAACTAATATTTACAGAGATGAAATCCTTGAAGGAGATAAACTTCCGATAAAATATGCAGCATATAGTGCATGCTTTAGGTCAGAAGCTGGATCTGCTGGAAGAGATACTAGAGGATTAATTAGGCAGCACCAGTTTAATAAAGTAGAATTAGTTAAATTTACAAAAGAAGAAGAATCATATGATGAACTTAATAAATTAGTTCAAGATGCAGAAAGTGTGTTACAAGGATTAGGACTTCCATATAGGATTGTAAAAATATGCAGAGGAGATTTAGGGTTTACTGCTGCTTTAAAATATGATATTGAGGTTTGGATGCCAAGTTATAATAAGTATGTAGAAATATCAAGCTGTAGCAACTTTGAAGATTTCCAAGCAAGACGTGCTAATATAAAATATAAAGATGACCCAAAAGCTAAACCTAAATTTGTTCATACAGTAAATGGTTCAGGGGTTGCTATAGGAAGAGCTTTAGCTGCAGTTCTTGAGAATTATCAAAATGAAGATGGTAGTGTTACAGTACCAGAGGTATTAAGAACATATATGGGGTGTGAAAAGATAACTAGATAAAAAAATTACAATTTATATAAAAGTTTTTCAAAAAAATATTGACACAAGGGCTATTTCTTGATAGAATAACCCTTGTAGGAAATGGAGAGATGGTCGAGTTGGTTTAAGGCACCGGTCTTGAAAACCGGCGTACGTGTGAGCGTACCTAGGGTTCGAATCCCTATCTCTCCGCCATATTTTTAAATTGGAGAAATACTCAAGTGGCTGAAGAGGCGCCCCTGCTAAGGGCGTAGGTCGGGTAACCGTCGCGAGGGTTCAAATCCCTCTTTCTCCGCCATTTAAAAATAACCTATGAAAATTAAATATTTAAAATCGGAGTATGATTTTAATAATTCTACGGAGAGATGGTCGAGTTGGTTTAAGGCACCGGTCTTGAAAACCGGCGTACGTGTGAGCGTACCTAGGGTTCGAATCCCTATCTCTCCGCCATTTTTTTATTTTTTGGAGAAATACTCAAGTGGCTGAAGAGGCGCCCCTGCTAAGGGCGTAGGTCGGGCAACCGTCGCGAGGGTTCAAATCCCTCTTTCTCCGCCAAGATATATTTAAAAGTCGAATTCTTAAGAATTCGATTTTTTTTTTGGACTCAATAAGGTATAATAGAATTAAAAAATAATTATTGAAATCATGAGGATTCTATGTTATTATATAATAGTTATTTAAATAATCTTTTGGGGTGTTAGTTAAATGGATATAACATACGGCTACGGACCGTATATTGCGGGTTCGATTCCTACACACCCTGCCATATTTAGTCATTGCAGTTAATTTGCAATGGCTTTTTTATTTTTATATAAATATATAAGAGGGATATGATAAATTTCGACTTTAAATCTAGGAAAATCCATATATAATAATTATATAACGAGTTTATGTATGTAAATTATTATATAATTCAACTAATTTAATTATAGATAAATATATTTAATGTTAGTTACATAATATGTATAATGTGTATTTAGTATAGATTTTTACGCACGATAATTACTATATAAATTATTAATATATGGGGGTATATTTATGATTAAAAGAAAGTCTGATAAGACTTTAAAAAGAAGGAAACATAGTTTATTTAATTTAAAAAGTACATCTCAAAATATAAGCAAAAGTATTAAGAATGCATTTAGCAAAATTACAATTAGACATAAAAACTCCATTAGTAAAAAAATTAGAAATAGTAACAAAATAGATAAGGATAAAATTAATGATATAAGTAACAATATAAATAGTATAAAATCTACAGCTAAGGTTTATAAAGAAGGAAAATTACAGGTTGAAGGAACTAGTGTTAAAAGAAAAATATTAATTAGTATGATAGGTCTTACAATAGTATCAATGATAATAACTAGTACAATTATGTACATAAACTCTTCAAAGACGATTTCAAGTCAGAGTACAGAAAATATGGAGGGTATAACTACATCATCTATACAAACCATATCTGTTATGATGGATAAAGTTACTAATGAGGCTTTTGCTCTATCAAATTCTAAGGATAATCTTAATATCTTATTAAATTATGCTCAGAAAAAAAATAGTAAAGAAGATGTTAAAAATATAAATGAAGGCTTTAAGTCATATATATCTGATAATAAACATGTAGATAGAATATCATTAGTTAGCCCAGAAGGTGATATAGTAGCTGATAGTGAAGAATCCTTAGTTGGAGCTAATGAAGTTGATAATTCTTATCACAGTACTAGTTCTAGTGGGGGTAAGTGGATAAGTAATACAATTAAATCCGTTGCTGGTGATAAAGGAGTTTTAGTATTTACGTATCCTGTATTAGATGAAGATAACTATAGTAAATGTGTAGGATATATAGCATTACATGTTTATGCTGAGAGTTTTTCTACTTATATTGAAAATATAAAAATTGGACAGATAGAAAATAGTTATGCATATCTAATTGATGAAAAAGGAAATATAATATATCATCCAAACAAAGAAAAAATTGGGCAAACAATAGATATAACTGAAATAAAGGCTATAGTAGATAAGGCTATGAAGGGAAGCAATGTAGAAGTTGGATCAGTAGAATATAGGATAAATGGCAATAAAGTAATGTCATCTTTTGGATTAGTACCTAGGACAAATTGGACTATGGTTATAGATGCTAATAGTAATGAAATAAGAAAACCGGTAATAGCAATGGTTAAACAAATAGCATTAGTAGCATTAGCTATAGTTATTATAGGTTCTATTATAATAATGGTAATGGCAAATGTAATTATAAATCCTATAGTGACTGTTGCCGCTTTGGTTAATAAAACAGCTAAGTTAGATTTAACTAATGATAATTTAGCTATAATTAAGTCTAAGGATGAAATAGGTCTTATATATAGATCTATTATAAATATGAGGGAAGTGTTAAGGGAAGTTGTTGGAGATATTGCAGCAACTACTGAAGTATTAACTAATAACGCTAATATAGTAGAAGAATCTACAGAGTCATTAAAAATTAAAGCAGATGAAACATTATTTGAAACTGAAAGTGTATCATCTGGTATAGAAGAAACATCAGCAACTTCTCAAGAAATTGCTGCATCTTCTACTGAAATGATTAAGAGTGTACAGAATATAGCTAGTGAAGCATTAGAAGGATATGAAATAACTAAGGATATTCTTAAGAGAGCTCAGGGCATAAAAGTAAGTGCTATAGAATCTAAAGAAAAATCCAATGATATTTATAATAGTGTAAAAAGTGAGTTGGAAGTTGCTATAACAAGTTCTAAGGAAGTTAAGCAGATTGATAAGTTAGCTGATTCTATACTTAAGATAACTCAACAAACTAATTTATTAGCTTTAAATGCTGCAATAGAAGCTGCTCGTGCAGGAGAAGCAGGAAGAGGGTTCTCTGTAGTTGCAGATGAAGTTAGAAAGTTAGCTGAAGAGTCTGGTAAAACAGCAGCAGATATACAAAGAATAGTTAAAATAGTAAATAAATCTGTAGAGGAATTGGCTCTTAGTGCTGGGCGTATGAGCAATTTCATAGAACAACAAGTAATTAATGATTATGATAAAAATATAGAGCAAGGAGTTTTGTACGAAAAAGATGCAGATCAATTCAACAACTTTATGAATGAGTTTAGCAGTGAAGCTGCAGTACTAAATCAAGCTATAGAAGGAATTGTTACTGCCATAGATGAAGTATCAGTAACTGTTACAGAGGGAGCTATGGGAGTATCATCTATATCATCTAAAACTATGGATATAGTAGGAAATATTGAGAGTATAAAAAGTACTGCTATAGAAAATAAGGAAAATGCAGATAAATTAAATAATACTACACTTAAGTTTAGATTATAAAAAATAGGAGTAAGAATTTAAATTCTTACTCCTATTTTTTCTCCCATATATACAGAGGTTTCTACTCCTAAATTGCTTTGATAACATATATCTTCATCTAATTTTAATATATTTTCCTTTAGTATAATTATAACTGTTGAGCCACCAAACTTAAAATACCCTTTTTCATCTCCACGGTTAATTTTGGATGATGAGGAGTAGGTTTGAATAATAGAACCAACAAAGGTAGCACCTACTTCTATGTAGATAACATCATCAAAATTATCACTTTTTAGAATACTATACTCTCTTTTATTTTCTGAAAAAACCTTACTTATATTTTCAAGAGCTACGGGGTTAACTGAGTAATATTTACCCTTTATAAATGTGGATTTAGAACAAGTTCCGGAATCAACAAAGTGAAATCTGTGATAATCAGTTGGGCATAATCTAAATATTAAACAAGTACCATTAGAATAATTCTTACTTAATTCTTCATTTTGCAATAACTCATTAAGGGTATATTTAAATCCTTTAACTGTAAAGCTAGAATTCTCATCAATTTTTTCTATAGCTAATAGCTTACCATCGCAGGGAGAGATAAATGATTCATCATCTTTACAGATATTACGACTGTGTTTTGAAAGTTTTCTATAAAAAAAGTCATTAAAGGAGCTATATTCATCTATATTTTTTTCATATTCATCTATATTTATGTTGAATCTATCTATAAAGGGGTGTATATATTTTTTACTAAACTTACTATCGCAGCCCATTCCATAGAGCTTACTTAAGAATTTTCCACTTGCAATTTTGGGTATAAAAGTTTTAGCAACTGGGTTACTGTACATAAAATTAAGTATATCTCCACCAGCTACATTTTCTTCACAATAGGTCTTATTTTTTCTATCATAGTATTTTATCATAATATCAACTCCAGATTTATCTTAAATTTAACATAATGATATTATAACAGAAAATATATTAGGTATATAAAGATATCTCCAATTAAGATATAATAATGTATCTTAATTGGAGATATTTAAATAAGTTTTATATTACTTCACTATTAGTTAGTTTCCTCATATCATCATTAGATGGCTTTTCACTTCTCTTTTTAAAGAACTCTTCGGCTATTTGTGGGAAGGCTAAGTAAGAAAGAATATCTTCTTCACTAGTTGTTATATTTTTCAGTTCTTCTTTTGTCTTTTGGAATGCTGGTTCTAAAGTATCAGCATATCTTCCTTCAATAGGAGTATCATTTCCAAGAGCTTTTTTAAGAACTGCTTCATTTATTTCCCCAGGAGCCTTACCATATTCTCCTCTACAATAAGCTTTAACCTCTTTAAGAACCATTTTATATCTTTCACCAGTTAATATATTAACTGTAGCTTGAGTTCCAACCATTTGACTCATTGGAGTAACAAGTGGAGGGAATCCTAAGTCTTCTCTTACTTTAGGAACTTCTGCAAGAACTGCATCAAGCTTATCAATAGAATTTTGAGCTTTAAGTTGAGAAATCATATTAGATAACATTCCTCCAGGTATTTGGTTTGTAAGTCCTTCAGGCTGAGGAGTTAATACCTTTGGATCTAGTAATCCATCTTCTAAAACTTTTGATCTAACTGGTTTAAAGAAATTATTAATTTGAGTTAAGGTACCTATATTAAGACCTGTTTCAAATCCAGCAGTTTCTAGTGCATGATGCATAGATTCTGTTGGAGGTTGAGCTGTACCACTAGAGAATGAAGAAATTGAACAGTCAATTCCATCTACACCAGCTTCTGCAGCTTTAAAGTAAGCCATTTCAGCAATACCATTTGTGCTGTGAGAGTGTAAAAATACTGGAATTTTAACAGTTTCCTTTATACTCTTAACTATGTCATATGCTATAGAAGGCATTATAAGGCCAGCCATGTCCTTTATACAAATAGAGTTTGCCCCCATATTTTCAAGTTGTTTTGCCAGTTTAGTATAGTTTTTAACATCATGAATTGGACTTACAGTATAAACTATAGTTCCTTGTGCATGAGCACCTTGCTTTATAGTTTCATTCATAGCAACTTCTATATTAGCAAAGTCATTTAATGCATCAAATATTCTTATTATATCCATACCGTGATAAACAGACATTTTAATAAATTCTCTAACTACGTCATCTGGATAGTGTTTATATCCTAAAATATTTTGTCCTCGCAATAACATTTGAAGAGGGGTTTTAGTAACTATTTTCTTTATGTTCTTTAATCTCTCCCATGGATCCTCATTTAAATATCTTAAGCAAGAGTCAAAGGTTGCTCCACCCCAACACTCTAATGAATAATATCCTGCATCATCTAAATCTTTAAGAATAGGTGCAAAATCTTCAAAAGGAAGTCTTGTTGCAATAAGAGATTGGTTTGCATCTCTTAGAACTGTTTCGGTTATGTTAATCTTCTTCATTATAAAATCACCTCTGAATTTTTTGTTGCAAAATCACAATATATTAGTATTTTAACATAGATTCAAATAAAAATCTGCAATAAATCATTTATTTTTCTGACAAATATATAAAGTTAAAAGATTTTTTATATTATGTGCATATAATCATGAAAATAATAAATTCTATAGATATATTATTTTTAAATAGTTTATAATAGTTTATATAGGTTGATTAATTAACATTAAGAGAATAGGTTCATAGTAAAAATATAGATATTAATCTATTGACGAAGAATAAATATATTATTATAATAAAGATTAGGTAATATGCGCCCGTAGCTCAGCAGGATAGAGCATCCCCCTCCTAAGGGGAAGGCCGGAGGTTCGACTCCTCTCGTGCGCACCAAAACTTAGTAAGGCTTGCTTTACTAAGTTTTTTTTATATATAATAAAGAGGAGTAAGTTATGGATAATTATTTTTTACAACAAGCAATTATTGAAGCTAAAATTGCAAAGAGTAAAAATGAAGTTCCGGTGGGAGCAATAATAGTAAAAAACAATAAAATAATAGCTACAGGTCATAATATAAAGGAAAATACCAATGATCCTACTAACCATGCAGAAATTATTGCAATAAAAAAAGCATCAGAAGCTATAGGAGATTGGAGACTTAATGAATGTGATATGTATGTTACATTAGAACCATGTCCTATGTGTGCTGGTGCTATTGTTCAAAGCAGAATAAAAAGGTTATATATTGGAACTTTTGACCCCAGAGCTGGAGGATGTGGCTCAGTATTTAATATTACTCAAAGTGGAAATTTAAATCATTGGGTTAATATTAAGTGGCTCTATAATGAAGAATGTAGCAATTTACTACAAGAGTTTTTCAAAGAAAAGAGAAAGGAGAAACGGTAAAGATGGAAGAACAAGCAAAACAGGAGGCATTAAGACAGGCAGTACTAGATAAACATACTAAAGTTTGTATCTGTAAAGTAGTATCTAGAGCAGCTATAAAGAAGGCAATAGCTGATGGAGCTAAATCTTTTGAAGACGTAAAAAAGGCAACAGGGGCTGGAACAGGAAGTTGTAAGGGAACGAGATGTAAACATACTATAGAAGAATTACTAAAAGAATACAAATAATTAATTATATAGATTATAATAATATAAAAAGGATTAAGGAGGGGAATAGATGAATCCAGTAGCCATAAGTATATTTGGATTAGATGTTATGTGGTACGGAATTGTAATATGCTCAGGTACCATGTTAGCGCTTTTATTAAGTCAATATACCTGTAAATTAAAAGGGATAAATTATGATGATGTATTAACTATATTCTTAATTGCATTTCCAATTTCCATAATTGGTGCAAGACTTTATTATGTATTATTCGAGTTTGGATATTATAAGGATAATTTGATGGATATATTTAATATTAGACAAGGTGGCCTTGCTATTCATGGAGGACTAATTGCAGCAGTAATAGTTGTGTATATATGTACAAAGAGAAAAAGTATAAAGCTTTCATCCGCACTAGATATGACAGCACCATGTATTATATTAGCCCAAGCCATTGGAAGATGGGGGAATTTCTTTAATCAAGAGGCACATGGTGGACCTGTAACAGAAGCTTTTATAAGTAAGTTTCCGGAGTTCATACAAAGTGGTATGAATATAAATGGAACTTACTATCATCCTACATTCTTATATGAATCAATTTGGAATTTAGTAGTATTCTTTATACTATTCTATATGTTACACAAGGTTAAAAAGAATGGAGTTGTATTTTTAACTTATATAGGGCTATATTCTATAGGAAGATTTTTTATAGAAGGACTTAGAACAGACAGCTTAATGATGTTTGGGCTTAGAACAGCTCAAATTGTAAGTATTATAGGAGTACTTATATGGATTGTAGGGCTTATAATAATATACAGAAAGAAGAATAGTACAATTACACATATTTAAAAAATTGAACCTTTTAGATAATAAAATATTTTTTGTAAATATTGATTATCTAAAAGGTTATTTTTATTTGGCACTATAAAGATATTTAATCTCTTAAATTAGTACTACCAGTATTAAGATAAAAAGACAATTTACCTGCTAAATTTTGAAGAGGCATAGTTTGAAGGTATACTTTTCCAGGACCTGTTAGTGTTGTTAAAAATAAGCCTTCACCACCAAAGAATATGTTTTTTAGTCCCTTAACCATTTCAATATCAAAATTTACACTTGGTTCAAAAGCAGCTACATGGCCGGTATCTACTTTTATTCTTTCTCCAGGATTTAAGTTAAGCTCTTCAACATGACCATCAAATTCTAAAAGAACTGTTCCAGGACCGGTTATTCTTTGAAGGATAAAACCTTCGCCACCAAATAAGCCGCTAGAGAATCTTTTTTTAAAATGAATATTAAGACTTACAGAATCTTCAGCTGCCATGAAAGCACCCTTTTGACAAATTATAGATTCGTTAGGTTGAAGCTCTTTAGCCATTATTCTACCTGGCACAGAACAGGGGAATGCTATTTTCCCTACATTTCCTGAGCAAGTAAAGGTATTTAAAAATAAGCTTTCTCCTGATAGAGATCTTCCTATACTTTTAAATAGGCCACCTTTCATGTTAGAGTCCATAATTATATTGTCACTCATCCAACCCATAGCTCCTGATTCAGAGACAATTTTATCTCCACTATTTAGGTAACAGATAGCTACTGGCATGGACCCACCTTTAATTTCATAATTAATCATAAACAACTACCTCCATTCATATTATTTTATGATAAGTATATATATATTATTAATTTAAATTGAAAACTTTGTTAATCCTAATGAAATTATACTACAATTGGAATATATTTTTAAATAAGTTTTACTTGAAAGTAATGATTTTAAATAGTATAATAATGAATACACGATATGGAGAGATGTCCGAGTGGTCGAAGGAGCACGCCTGGAAAGCGTGTATAGGGGCAACTCTATCAGGGGTTCGAATCCCCTTCTCTCCGCCATGTCGTACTAGATGGGGAGTTAGCGGTGCCCTGTAACCTGCAATCCGCTACAGCAGGATTGAATTCCTTGCTGAGGTATCAATTTGTATGGTCTGGCCTATATAAGTGGCGTTGATAACTGGGTCCCACGCAATGGAAACTCATGAACCTCGTCAGGTCTGGAAGGAAGCAGCGATAAGTGAGACCTTCCATGTGCCGTGGATTAACCTGGTTTGAGTTAACTGTATAGGTAACGCATATAAACTGATTATCGAAGCAAGGTGTACGACTTTATTTTTTTATTTAAGATGTTAAAGACATCTTTTTTTTTATCCTTTTTTAAATAATTAATTTGAAATATAAATTAAATGAGTTAGTTTATATTGAAATATTTTAGAAAAACTAGATATATATAATTGATTACTTAATATAAGTTAGTAAAGAATATAGAATATAACTATGAGAAGTATTATAATAGATAAGATAAGAATTATTTTTGAGTAGAATAAATAATTAAGAAGTATTGTAGATATATATTTATTTAGAAATTTTAATGTAAGGAGTGAGGATACATGGGATATAAAGCACTTTATAGAGAGTGGAGACCTAAATTATTTAGCGACGTAGTTGGACAGCAGCATATAACTACAACGCTTAAAAATGCCATAAAAAGCGATAGGATAGCTCATGCATACTTACTATGCGGAACTAGAGGAACGGGTAAAACTTCAACAGCAAAGATACTTGCAAAGGCAATAAATTGTTTAAACCCTATAGAAGGTGAACCATGTAATGAATGTGAGATGTGTAAAAGTATAAACCAAGGCACAGCTATAGATGTAACAGAGCTAGATGCAGCATCTCACAATAGTGTTGATAATATAAGGGATATTATAGATGATGTTCAATATCCACCACAAGAAGCTAAGTATAAGGTGTTTATCATAGATGAGGTTCATATGCTATCTATTGGTGCAGTTAATGCATTTCTTAAGACATTAGAAGAACCACCAAGTAGAGTAATTTTTATATTAGCAACTACTGATCCTCAAAAGCTTCCTATAACAATATTATCAAGATGTCAACGGTTTGATTTTAAGAGAATAAGTAGTGAAAATATATTTTTAAGGTTAAAACAAATAACCGATTCATTATCAGTAAACATTGAAGAAGGTAGCTTAAGGTTATTATCTAGAATGTGTGATGGAGCAATGAGAGATGCTTTATCCATATTAGATCAAGCTATATCAATAAACAATATAGTTAGATATGAGGATTTAGTAGATATGTTAGGAATAACTACTAATGACAGCATGGTGACTATAGTAGATAATGTTATAAATCGAGATACAGAGGGATGCATAAGAGTAGTAAATAAATTAATATTGGATGGAAAAGATATTAACTTACTAATTAGAGATTTGATTACTCATATGAGAAATCTATTAATGATAAATGTAAGTAATAATTTAGAAGATGTATTGGATATGTCTATTGAAAACATAGAAAGTATAAAAAATCAAAGCACTAGAATTAGAGTAGAGGAAATCATGAGGTGTATAAGTATACTTCAAGAAGCCGAAGATAGCTCTAAGGGTACAAAGCAGGCTAGAATATATTTAGAACTAGCAATAATAAAAATGTGTAAGATAAAATATGATACATCCATGGAAACTATATTAGCTAGACTTAATAGATTAGAGGATAAAATTGCATCAGGGAATATTACAGTACAAAGTGCAATAAAAGAAGTAAAGGAAATAAGACCAGAAATAAATCCAAGTATAACTAAAGTTGAAACAAGCAAACCAGTAGAGCTTAATAATGAAAATATAGAATTACCAATTGCAGCAGGAGAAAGTAAGCTAAATGTTGAAATTATTAGAAAGTCTTTTAAAGATATTCAAAATATCCTTAAGCAAAAAAATAATATGGTAATAGCTACAGCGTTAATGATGGGAAAAGTTGAGAAATTCAAGAATGGAGTTATTACCGTCGGCTTTACAAAGGAATATAATTTTCATAAACAAAGACTTGAAAGAGAAGAATATAGAAAGATTATAAATGATATATTCTCAGAGGTATTAGATGAGAAGGTTCATGTTACTTATGAAATAGAAAATGATAATATAAATAGGGAAGTTAATAAAGAAAAAATACTATCAGATATATTTCCCGAGGCATTAGTGGAAATATGTGATGAATAAAATTTAAAGGTTTTAATAAATTGGTGGTTACATTATAATATAATATTATATACTAGTTATAATGAAATATAATTTTTAGGAGGTATTACAATGGCAAAAGGCGGATTTCCAGGAATGGGTGGAAATATGAATAACTTAATGAAGCAAGCACAAAAACTACAAAAACAAATGGAGGAAGCTCAGAAAGATTTAGAAAATAAAGAGTTTGAAGCATCTGTTGGTGGTGGAGCTGTAACAGTAAGAGTATCTGGTAAAAAAGAATTAAAAGATATAATAATTAAACCAGAAGTAGTTGACCCAGATGATGTAGAAATGTTACAAGATTTAGTTTTAACAGCTGTAAATGAAGCTTTGAAGAAAGCAGAAGAAGAAACTAATTCATCTATGGGAAAACTAACTGGTGGACTTAATATACCAGGAATGTTTTAATAGAGGTGACTAATTTGGATTTTTATCCTATAGCTATAGAAAAACTAATTGAGGAATTTGGAAAGCTACCGGGGATAGGAAGTAAAACTGCTCAAAGACTTACATTGCATGTTTTAAATCTTCCTAAAGATGAGGTTGAAGAATTTGCTAATGCATTAGTGAAGGCAAGAGGTACAATAAAGTATTGTTCAATATGTGGAAATTTTACTGATAGTGATCCATGTGCTATATGCTCAAATCCTAATAGAGATAAAAGTACAATATGTGTAATTGAGCAACCTAAAGATATAATGACCATTGAAAAAGTCAGAGAATTTAATGGGGTATATCATGTACTTCATGGCACAATATCTCCAATGCAAGGTAGAGGACCAGATGACATAAAGTTAAAAGAATTGATAACTAGGGTAAATAATGATTTAAAGGAAATCATCGTTGCAACAAATCCTAACATAGAAGGTGAAGCAACTGCCATGTATATATCAAAAATATTAAAACCTTTTGGAGTTAAAGTTACAAGAATAGCTCATGGAATTCCAGTAGGTGGAGATTTAGAATATGCAGATGAAGTTACTTTATCTAAAGCCCTAGAAGGTAGAAAAGAAATATAATTATTTATACAGGAGACTTGTGAGAATAACTGATATATTTTCACAAGTCTTTTTTATCCGATGACTACCAGCTCTAATACTTCATCCTCTTCAAAATGGGAGTAAAACATCCTCTGAAGCAAATAACTCTGTTTATATAACATACAATTCAAATAACAAGTATATCTCATCCATTATATGTCAAAAATATATTTAAGTATATATAATGGAGGTATTATTATGAACAGAGATAAAATAATAGAGACTATACTAGCTAAGAATATTTATACACCTGAGCAGCGTGAAATAATCAAAGGAATACAGGACTCAATAGCGGAAATCGAAGTTGCTAGAAGTTGCTTCGATAATGTTAGTGATAAAAGTTTAATAGATATATCTATATATAAAGAAGATGAAGCTAAAGCTAAATATGTATATTTTCTAAACCAAGCAAAGAAAAGTGGAATAACAGTGAGTGTTGATTGTATGATAGAAGAATTAAATTATTGCAATAAGTGGTAATATAAAGTAAAATAACTAATAAATTTATTAATAGATAAAATTATTTAGAAATTAAGCATAAGATTTTATTTTAATGATTACTAAAATAATTTTAATTATAAGGGGGATGAAAATGCCAAACATTATATTTTTTATAATAGCTATAGTTGCAATATTTATAATTGGTAAAATATTTGCATGGCCACTAAAGGTTTTATTAAACTTAATTGTTAACGGAATAGCTGGGGGTATATTATTGTGGTTAATAAATTTAGTAGGTGGAAACTTTGGACTAGTAATACCTATTAATGCAATAACAGCACTTATAGCTGGAATACTTGGTATACCAGGGGTGTTATTCTTAATAATATTGAATTATCTTAGATAGGGAAAAGGGAGTGTGGTAAAATAACTTTTTAATAAGTTAGTAGCTACGCTCCTTTTTTAAACTGATGGATATAATAGAGGGAATTAATATGTAAATTTAAAAAAAACAAAAAATGTATTTACAGAATATTTTTAAAATGGTAGAATTTATTTATCAAAGGGGGGTGTATGTATGGGATTTAATGAATTTAAATATGAAAGACCAAATTATGAAAAAATAAAAGAAAAATTAATGGGTCTAATATATAAAACAAATGAGAGTAACAACATAATCGAAGTTAAAGAGCTTATTAATGAAATTAATGAAATTAGAAATGAAATAGTTACTTTAGGTACTATAGCTAACATAAGATATAGTATAAATACTGAGGATGAGTTTTATAGTAAAGAAAGAGAATATTGGGATGAATATGATCCTCTATATAACGAAATAAACTCAGAATTTTATAAAGTTATTGTAAATAGTAAATTCAGATTAGAATTAGAAAAAGAATTTGGAAAACAATTCTTTAGTATAGCAGAATATAATATAAAGTCATTTTCTAAAGAAGTAATAAAGGATTTACAATTAGAAAATAAACTATCATCAGAATATAGTAAACTTATAGCTTCAGCTAAAATTATGTTTGAAGGTGAAGAAAGAAACTTATCAGGATTAACTCCATTTATATTGTCAGAAGATAGAGATATGAGAAGACGTGCTAGTGAAGCTAAGTATAAGTTCTTTACAGATAATGAAGTAGAAATAGATAGATTATATGATGAGATGGTTAAGATTAGAACTACCATAGCACATAAGCTTGGATTTAAAAACTTTGTAGAACTTGGATATGTGAGAATGTTAAGAACTGACTACAATTCAGAAATGGTAAGTAAATTTAGAGATCAAGTAAAAGATTATATAGTACCGATAGCAAATAAACTATATAAAAGACAAGTAGAAAGGTTAGAGTTAGATCAACTTAAATATTATGATGAAAAGTTTGAATTTTTAACTGGAAATGCTAAACCTAAAGGAAATCCGGAATGGATAGTTAATAATGGTAAAAACATGTATTCTGAACTTTCAGCTGAAACTAAAGAATTTTTTGATTTCATGATAGAAAATGACTTAATGGATTTAGTTACTAAAAAGGGCAAGCAAGGTGGCGGATACTGTACTTATATACCAAACTATCAATCACCGTTTATATTTTCAAATTTTAATGGTACTTCAGGAGATGTAGATGTATTAACTCATGAAGCTGGTCATGCATTCCAATGTTATAGAAGTAGATGGATCTCTATTCCGGAATGTAACTTCCCAACTTATGAGAGTTGTGAGATTCACTCAATGAGCATGGAATTTTTCACTTGGCCATGGATGAAACTTTTCTTTGAAGATGAAGAAGCTAAATATAAATACTCTCATTTAGGAGATGCTATTAAATTTATTCCTTATGGTGTAACAGTAGATGAATTCCAGCACTTTGTATATGAGAATCCAGATGCTACGCCAGATGAAAGGAAAAAGGCATGGAGAAATATTGAGAAAAAATATCTACCTCATAAAAATTATGAAGAATGTGATTTCTTAGAAAGAGGTGGATGGTGGTTCCAACAGGCACACATATTTAATAGTCCATTTTATTATATAGATTATACACTAGCTCAAATATGTGCTCTTCAATTTTGGAAAAAAGATCAAGATAATCATGAACAAGCATGGGAAGATTATTTAAGATTATGTAATGTTGGAGGTACAATGTCATTTGTAAATCTAGTTAAACATGCTAATTTAATTTCACCATTTGAAGAAGGATGCGTAAGCTCAGTAACTGGTGAGATAGATAAATACTTAGGAAGTATAGATGATAAAAATCTTTAATAGTAAGTTAAATGATGTAGTGATGAACACAATCACTACATCATTTTTTTATGATAATGTATTTGATAGATAGGTATATTTCTAAAAAAGAAAATTACAGTAGTCAATATATAGCAAGGTTTTATAGAAGAAAATATATAAATATTTATATGGGTTACCTTTTATATAGCTAATTATTTAGCTATTTAGCTATTTAACTAGTTAACTAGTTAAATAGTTGTTTTATTCATGCAGGTTTCAAGGGATTAGTATTTTGATAATAAGACTAAATACATTATAAATAGGTAGCAGTAATAATGATATTGTTGTGTGCTTACCTATAATAAAAATATAAATTGATATACTATATTTTAAATAAATAGTAAAAATAATA
>NZ_DGRF01000045.1:0-14571 GCF_002390995.1 Clostridium sp. UBA4395 | reverse complement strand
TTCATATCAGCTTAACAGAATCTTATTTTTTATTAATACAAATTTATATACACAAAAAACTCTCCTTTTTTATACATATTCTTCAAAAAAGAAAAAATTCTCTAAAAATATCTTTTAGAAAATTTTTAAATCTTATATTTCTTATATTTCATTTAATAACCAATAAAATATTTTATTAATATACTTAACTACTTTATGTTATATAAGCTTTTTTACATAATATTAAATCAATAACTGAAATTAAAATTGAAACTATTAATAAATTTAGAAATAATAATGACTTATTTAATCCATAAATATATGCAGAAACTATTGGTCCAAGTGCATATCCAAATGCTTCAAAGGCACCTACAACTCCAAATACAGTTCCTTTTATATTATCATTATCACCAAATTCTGAAAGCAAACTTTGTAGCGCTGCATTTAAAAATGTAGCTCCCAGGAAGTATATTACAATTATTATAGTAAATCCAATTAATTCTCTTAAAAAATATAACCCTAATAATGTTGCACTCATAACCATAAAAGAAATAAGTAATTGCTTTTTATTCCCTATCTTATCACTTATCCAACCAGCTATAGGTGCACCAAAACCAAATACAAATAAATACAGTGATATTATTGTTGAGGTATATCCAACTGAAGCTCCTAATACCTGTTGACCATAAAAAGGAAAAATACAGACTATGCATCCAAATATGAAATCTCCTAAAAATGCAATAGACCCTAATAATATAATTTTACACCCAAGTTTGTATTTTCTAATATCATTGAAAATACCTTTAACTCTACTATTAGAGTTAAGACCTTTCTTCATAGGTTTATTTTTTTTTGTTACTCCACTAGATTTTTTTATTTTAAAAACTGCAAATACAGCTGAAAAAAATATTCCGATTGACGTTATATAAAATACTATATCGTAGTTATTATATTTTGAAATAATAAATCCACCTACTGCTGCACCAATTCCACCACCAAGTGTAAAAACTGCAGATGCTAACCCTGTACATTCCCCCCTCTTTTCCTCATCTAGCGACCTAGATAATATTGAAAACGTAGCTGGAGAAGCCATTCCAAGTATTCCTCCTTGTACTATGTATATAGTGCTAGCTAATATTTGGGTATGCGAAATAGTATAGAAAAAAGGTACAAAAGTCATTACGCTTAATGATATTATTAACAATAATTTATCTCCTATTGCATCAGATACCATACCAAAAGGTATTTGCGCTAAAGCTTTACTTACTCCATATAATGACATTACTGTACCAATAACTACGGTACTAATTCCTATAGAATCAAAGAAAAGTGGTATTATGGGGATCATAAAACTATAGCTAACACCAAAAATAAATCTTAAATTACAAAACTGTCTCAGTTCTTTTTTATGAAATAAAACATTATTTTTAATATTCATAAATAACTCCTATAATATTTTACTAATATTATAGGCTATTATAAATATAGTATACCCCTTAAATTATTTTTATCTCTTATCTTAAGGCTATATGTTAGCTTTTTTATATAGAAATAAATAAATAACTGAAACTAAAATTGAAACTGCTAATAATCCCATAAATAACCATGACTTATTTAACTGATATATATATGCTGAAACTATGGGACCAAGGGAGTATCCCAATGATTCAGATGCTCCAACAATGCCAAATACAATACCTTTTATCTTTAGGTTATCACCAAATTCTGAAAGCGAACTTTGTAATGCTGCATTTAGGAACGTAGCACCTAAGAAATACATAATTATTATCTCAGTAAAAATAATTACATCTCTTGTAAAAGTTAATCCTAGCAATGTGATATTCATAACGTTGAAAGAAAGAAATAACTGTCTTCTATTTCCTATTTTATCACTTACCCACCCAGCAATAGGTGCCCCTAATCCAAAAACAAGTAAATAAATTGATATTATTGCAGAAGTATATACAGTTGATGTACCTAAAATATCTTGTCCATAAAAGTGAAAAAGAGCTACAATACATCCATATATAAAATCACCTAAAAATGCAATAGTTCCTAATACTATAATTTTATATTTAAGATTATATCTTTTTATTTCTTCACCTATTACTTTGATTCTACTGCTATTTTTATTTGTATTAAATCTAACTTTACCCCGTGTTAAATTAATTTTACCTATTTGTAAGCCAACGTATATAAATGTAATTAGTATCCCAATTGATGATATAAAAAATACCATATTATAATTTCCTAGTTTTGCTACAATACATCCACTGATAGCTGCACCAATTCCACCACCAAGTGTAAAAACTGCAGAGGCTAGTCCTGTACTTTCTCCTCTTTTCCTTCTATCTAAGGATCTTGACAATATAGAAAAAGTTGCAGGGGCAGCCATACCAAGTATTGCTCCTTGTATTACATATATACAACTAGCTAATAGATGATTATTAGTTAAAGTATAAGCAAAAGGAACAAAAGTCATTAAAATTAATGCTAGCATTAGCGTTAATTTGTCTCCTATTATATCAGATACAATTCCAAAAGGCATTTGAGTTAATGTTTTACTTATTCCATATAAAGACATTACAGTCCCAATGGTTAGAGTAGTGATTCCTATAGAGTCAAAGAAAAGTGGTATGGTTGGAATCATGAGACTATAACTAATCCCAAAAATGAATCTATAAATACAAAAGTTATGTAATTCCTTTTTTCTAAAAAAAACATTATTTCCAATATTCATATTTATCTCCTATAACATAGTATTAATAAAATAACCCTTTATAAAATCAGTATTCATTATAATATATTCCGAGAATTAAATATTATTATTTAGTTCCAGTTAAAACAGGACATCTCTATGATAAAATATAATTAGAAAAATAAGGAGAATAAAAATGGAAATAAATAATGTAATTAAAGAAAAACTTTCTATATTAGCAGAGCCAAAATATCAAAAATTTTCTAGTGGTCTATTACCTGGTATTCACAACATCCTAGGTGTTCGTTTACCTGAGCTTCGAAAAATTGCTAAAAAACTTGCAAAAGGTGACTGGCAGTGCTATTTACAAAATGCATCTGATGACACTTTCGAGGAAATTATGCTTCAAGGAATGACCATTGGCTATGTAAAATCTGAGCTTTCTGATATATTGCCATACATCACAACCTTTGTTAATAAAATTGATAATTGGTCAGTATGCGATAGCTTTTGTAGTGGACTAAAACTTCCTAAACAATATCCAAAGGAAATGTGGGAATACTTGATACCCTATCTTACAGCTACCCATGAGTATCATATACGTTTTGGAGTAGTCATGCTTCTTTTCTATTATATAGATCATAATCATATTGATGAAATATTTAAGCTTTTGAATGACATTAAACATACAGGCTATTACGTTAAAATGTCAGTGGCTTGGGCCATATCTATCTGTTATATAAGGTTTCCAGAGAAAACACTAAAATTTCTTAAAAATAACACTTTGGATGATATGACCTATAACAAAGCTTTACAAAAAATTATCGAATCATTACAAATAGATAAGGATACTAAAAGCCTAATGAGAAATATGAAACGAAAATAAACAGAGTTCTTTGCTTCAGAGGGAGGTTTACTCCCTCTGAAACTTTAGAAATCGTTATCCAGGGACGTAGCTCCCACTTTGAAGAAGATGGGAGCATTAGAGCTGGTAGTCATCGGATAAATCAAAAAAGTCACCTCTAACAATTCATAAACTGCTACAGGTCACTTTTAAAAAACTTCTTCATGTTAAGGGTTTATATGATGCGTTCCTCTGATTGTGCACATTTAAAATTTATCTATCATTTATATCTTTATTAATTGGTCTTCTCATAGATAATAACATTGGTGTAAAATACTTTTTCCAAAATTTATTACCATATAGATTAGCTGTTTCAAAATCAACATGAATATATGGTACATTAAAATCCTTGCAATAATCATTGACGATTTTCAATAGCTCAATACCTATTTTTTTATTTCTATATTCTAATTTTATATAAGCACCAATTTCGTCGATTAACCACAATTTTTTATAGACATATCTATAATATGAAAGGGTAACTACTCTCGCAAAAATGCAACACAAATAATAGACTATGTCTAATGTTACATTTAAGCTCATTTTAAGTTTTATACTAAAATCACCTTTTTACTTGTATTCATTAAAAACATCTCCTTTCATAAAATATTATTAGTAAATAACTGTTCACCTTGATAATTATACTTTTTTATGATTATTTTGTAAATTGTAAAATGACAACTAAAGATCCAATCAAAGTATCGCCCTTATTCTATACTAACGTTGTTGCATATATAATGTATTGGGAAAGAATCCAAGTTTCTTATAAAACCCTATGGTAGTTACATTCTCTTGTGATACCGTTACCCCAATTACTTTGCAATTATTTTCTTTCAACCATTTCATATGCTTAATTGCAAGTTTCTTACCAATGCCATTTCCTCTATTATGATCATCAACGTGAAGTGAATCAATTTCTCCTTTTCCATCAATTATCGTCGATATACAATATCCAATATATCCATCATCACTTTTGGCAACAGTAATTTTTATTGTCTGGTTCTCAAAAGCTTTAATTCTCTCCTCAAAGCTAATAAACCTATATGATTCCTTAAAGTATTCTGAAATATTTTCATGATACTGTCTATTTTTTTCCCATAGGTTCTTAATAACTTCAACCTCATCATAAGAAATATCAAAAATTTCATTCATATTTATCGCTTCCTTCCAATAGTCATTAATATAAGTATATCAATGTTCCAAATATATACAAGTAATTCTGGGGCCTGACTCCTGCATGTCCCTTGAATGTTTCTTTACTTATGTAGACAGGCAGCCCTTTATATTGGCTGATGTCTACATATATAAAAATATGACTTTCCTGTGGTACCTACTTATCTTTTATAGTCAGTACTATGAAAGGTTAACTTAATTCATCTATTATCTTCTTAGCTTCTTTATTGTTAGTATTCAACTCAAAAGATTTCTTATAACTCTCTAAAGCTTGCTTCTTATTACCTTCACATAAGTACATTTCACCTAAACTATCATAAAGATTAGCTGATGCTGGAAATATTTTAATTGATAAATTAAGCACATCTATTGACTCTTTAATTCTTTTTCTCTCCAACAAGTTATAAGCAATGGCGTTAAATTCATCCTCATACACAAGATACTTTTCAATGGAATTTTCCTTTATTGAATAATATTCCTTTAATGCCATCTCAGAATTATTGTTAAACATGGTTCTTACTATATGATTAGCAAGTGATCTTTTTATATAGTCAACTTCTTCCCCTAAAAGTATATCTAAAATTCTTTCACATAAAACTTTAGTTCCAATATAATCTGAGTTGATCATAACAACAACTGCAATACCTCTCTCTGGCAATATTATTAAATTGCTTCTAAATCCTGTATCCATACCACTGTGAGATCTAACTTTATTTCCTTTATATTCTCCCAAAAACCATGCCAATCCAATTTCTAAAGTATAACCACCCCAACCTGTTAAGGCATATTTTCTCCAAAGTTCTAAATAGCTATGGGCTTCTAATATTTTATTTCCTTTAAATTTTCCTTCATTTATATTAGCAATAGCGTAGTTGCACATTTCAATTACATTAGAACACAACGTAGAGCTTGGACCATGTGCACGATTATAAGGAAAAACTTCACTAACCGTAGCACCATAGCCATTCTTTGTATCTAAGATATGAGGACTTGTAAGTAGCTCCTTTGAAACTAAAGGTTTTAAAAAATTGCTTTCTTTCATTTGTACAACATTGAGAATATTTTCTTTCATATATTTCTCAAAAGACATACCTGAAACTTTTTCAATAACATTTCCCAAAATCTCATAAGCAATATTGCTATATGCAAATTTTTCTCCTGGCTCCCACATAAGTTCTCTTCCACTAATGCTTCTAACGTACCTTTCTAAAGCTTCTTCATCATATTGAGGTTTATCCCATTCATAATCATCTTCATCTGGCATACCTGATATATGAGTTAATAATTGCCTTATAGTTATTTTTTTATATCTATCATCTTGAAGCTTAAAGTACGGTAAATACTCTATTACATATTCATCTAAGTGAATTTTACCTTGCTGAACCAATTGCATTATTCCTGTAGCTACAAAAGTCTTTGATACTGATGCCATATGAAAAAGGGAGTTCTCATCAACGGGTTCTTTCGTATCTACATTTTTTACTCCAAAACCCTTTGTATAAATAACTTCATTATTGTATACTACACCTACTGATAATCCAGGAACAAATTCCCCATTAACATATTCATTTATTATTCTATCTAAATCTTTTATTATTCTTTCTTTAATATCCATAGTGATCTCTCCTTGCTTTTAAGTGTTATTATATTGTTTAATGCCTATACCAAACTCAAAGCTCCTCCTAAAACCTAGAATTCTACTTATTAAGTTTTTTAATAAAACAAAAAAGACTGTAGAATTGATACCCTTCTTACAGTCCAAAATAAACATTATTTTACATTACAAAATACCCTTAAGAGCATAGGTTCTTATAAATATCTTATGTAAAATTAAGACTTAATTCTGGTTCTACAAAATGACTACCTCTACTTACTAAGTTTCAAAAGAATCATACTAAAAAACCTAATTGAATAGGCATTTAAAATCTTCCTTTCATATAATTTTCAATTTAGAAAATTAATTAGCAAGCAGTTATTACCATCACATTGTACCTCCTTAATTTTACTAATACAATTATATACAATTAAGTATAATAAATCAATAATAAATTATATATCCCTTTTATTACATAATATTTAATGAATTTATATCTATCTCCAAAAATTATAATTTTACACTAACTTTTGAACTTCCTCTTCTGTAAGCATTCGATACTGGCCTTTTTTAAGGGTTTCATCTAAGGTTAACTCCCCAATAGAAATCCTCTTTAAATATACTACATAACAACCTACTGCCTTTAACATACGCTTAACTTGATGCTTACGTCCCTCAGAAATTGTAAGATATCCACAGACAACGGATTGATGGTGATACTTTGACTCTATTTTATAGAACTTTCCAATATTAGTTTCCTGTTCTAACTCTTCATAGTTCCCACATTTCACCACTTCTATTTTAGCAGGCTTTGTTAATGCTTCACCTTCTCCAATGGAAATTCCATTCTCTAATCTCTTCCTATCTTTCTCATCTAATGAACCCAATGCCCAAAAGAAATATTTCTTTTCAACATGCCTTTCTGGGCACATTAATTGATGATCAAAATCACCATCGTTGGTAAAAAGCAATAATCCTTCTGTGTCTTTATCTAATCTTCCAACATGAAATATTCCATTTATATTATCCTCATGAAAAAAATCAAATACTGTTTTATTATCAGCATCCTTTCTTGAAGTAATACATCCTGCAGGTTTATGAAACATATAATACACCTTTTCTCTATAATCAACTACTTTATCGAGATACTCAATGATATCGGTACTCTCCTTAATTTCCATTGCAGGTTCTGTTATCACTTCCCCATTTACTTTAACCTTTCCTTCCTTAATATAATCCCTACTCTTTTTGCGTGTCTCTATGAATGATATAGCTAAAAATTTATCTAATCTCATGTGTTTATCCTCTTCTTTTCATGTGTAAAATAATTTTAATTCTCTTTTCATAAGTAATTAGTAACTCTTTTAATATATAACAGTTTAGTCTATGAGTAAAGCTGTCAGTTTCTTAATAAGATAGTATTCCGATACATATAATCTAAACATAAACAGATTTCTACCATTTAATAGAAACTATATTATGGCATTCAATTATAATATAGATTAATGAATATTTATCTCGTCTTAAAAACAGACCTAAAATCTCTCTTAGTAGATTTTAGGTCTGTCTCATATTATCAAGTAATAAAAAGCTTTTACACTTATATTCATTTAGCAATGTTACACTTTTATATTTATATTATTTAATAATTATAGTGCTGCAATTTTTACCTGTTGTTCTTGTAGGACTTTTAGTGTTAAATTCACTACTATTTTTTCTGTGAATTCAGTAAATATTTGTTCTGCAGGAACTATGCAACTTATAGTTGGATTTATATGAATATCAACCTCAGCAATATCTGCTCTTACTAATTCAGTAAAAGGTTTTTCATTAAAGAATTCTGTAGAGAAAAAACTCTGACCACAAGGATTATGTCCAATTACGGGATCTGAACAAGCATTGCAACCTTGAAGTTTATCTGTAAAAAATTCTAATTCACTCTGAATGCCATTTTCAATAAAAATCGGTTCTCTAATAAAATTAATTCTTGTTGTAAAATTAAAAGGAACTTCAACTGTGCAACATCTTATATCTCCACAAACATTTGGAGTTTCAATTATACTACAAGTTTTGGTTGCATACTCAATATTTTTTCTTATAAACCCCTCTATAAATAGTATTCCAGTATCAGGTGCACACTCTTGAAAAAATGGAATAATACGAGATTGAGTTAAAAATACATTTTTTTTAATTCGTTTAATTTCCATAGCTGGTTGGTCTAATGTAATAGTAGCTTCAACCGGAATTGTTATGTTTATCTCTGCTAATACAACTGGAATCTTAACAAATACAGGTCCAGATTTAATAACAACAGGTGTTACAGGAATTTGTTTAGTTAATGATTGTACTTTAGAAGTAATAGTTGCACAAGGATCTGCTACACATTCATAATCACTTGTATTTTTTTGGCTATCATTCATTATAAGATTTCCTCCTTATCTATCTAATTGTTAGTGTAAAGTTTTTTACACTAATTCTTTTTTAAAATTATATATATATCAATGCCCCCTTTTTTTCTGTTATAATTGAATCACAAAACCAATCAAAACATCCAAAGGAAAACATTGCTATGGATTTATGATATAAAGATATCTCATGCTTCCGATGAAGCTTATATTAAGTATTGTCATCCTTGATAAAGATAATATTTCTCTTAAAAACAGACCCAAAACCTCTCTTAGTAAGCTTTAGGTCTGCAATATATCATTTAAATAAGATTAATTTTTCAATTTAATTCCTAGCATGTTGCTTGTGTTGATTCTGTTGCTGTAATTTCTACCTGTTGTTTTTGTAATACTTTTAGTGTTAAATTTACTACTACTTTTTCTGTAAGTTGAGTAAATATTTGCTCTGTAGGAACTGCGCAATTTATAGTTGGATTTGTGTGAATATCAACTTCAGCAATATCTGCTCTTACTAATTCAGTAAAAGGTTTTTCGTTAAAGAATTCTGTATAGAAGAAACTCTGATCGCAAGGATTACGTCCAATTACTGGATCTGAACAAGCATCGCAACTTTGAAGTTTATCTGTAAAGAATTCTAATTCACTCGGAATGCTATTTTCAATAAAAATTGGTGGTCTAAGGAAAGCAATTCTTGTTGTGAAATTAAAAGGTACTTCAACTGTACAATGTCTTATATCTCCACAAACATTTGGAGTTCCAGCTGTCCTACAAGTTTTAGTTGCATACTCGATATTCTTTCTTATAAAACCTGCTATAAATAGTATTCCAGTATTAAATTGATCATCTTGAGAAAATGGAATAATACGGGATTGAGTTAAATATACATTCTTTCTAATTCGTTTAATTTCTATAGCTGGTTGGTCTAGTGTGATAGTAGCTTCAACCGGAATGGTTATATTTACTTCTGCTAACACAACTGGAATCTTAACAAATGCAGGTCCAGGTGCAATAACAATCGGAGTTATAGGAAGTTGTTCAGTTAGTGATTGTACTTGGGTAGTAACAGTTGCACAAGAATCTGTTGCACAAGAGTTTCCTACACATCTATTGTTATTTGCATTTATTTTATTGTCATTCATAATAACATTTCCCCCATTTTTATCTAATTAAACTATAGTTAGTGAGACCTTATACTACATAATATATGAATTTCTACTTTTTGTTCATATATAAATAAAAAAGTTTCTTCTATTTAGTAAATGCAATCATAAGCCTGTTGAAGAAACTTTAGAGTATCTAAAATAAATAAGCAATATCCTCTTTAAAAATTTATTTGCATAAACTCAACCCTTAATATAAATAAAAAACTAGGTTTCCCTAGTCTTTTATTTATATTTGTTTCAATTCATATACCTTTAGATTTATATCATAAATTAAATACTATTTTAAGTTAAATTGAGCTTTCATTTCTAGTTTTCCATCTGAAAAAGTAAAGTTAGCATTTGAACCATCTTTATTTATCCATGCATAGATTACAGCTTCCATATCCATAATTTTTGTTTGAGAAAGTATTTGTCCCTCACCTAATATACCTTTAACTTCATCATTTTGTATGGTAATAGTCAAATTACTTATTCCAGAACCATTCCAAGAATATAGATTGGTTTTAATCCCAGCTACCTCAGATGAACTTTCTTCTTTTCCATCTCCAAGTATATTTTTGACCTCATCATATTTAGCACCCATATTTATTTTCAAAAAATTCTCATAGGTAACTTTTGTATCTGTTTTCTTTTCCTCTGTAACTGCTGGCGGATTACTTGCTGTATCATTCTGTGTCTCTACAGTTTTAGAGCTACATCCTACTAATCCTAAAATTAATAATCCACCAGTAATCATTGATAGTATTTTTCTCATCATTTCTCCCCCTTATTAGTTAAGTCCTTTATAGTTGTATAATAATATAGGTATTATCATAATTACTTACATATAATATGTAAAACTTATAAAATGTAAAAATCTGTACTTTCCTATACATTGAAAAAGAGACTAGATTTCTCTAATCTCCATATAGCTAACTGATAATATTGACCTTATTTCTGTTATAAAACATCACTATACTTCTCAAAATAACAGATATCTTGGTGTCTTATTTACATACTCATTATATTCCTTTTTAAATACTTCTTCCATATAATTTTCTTCTTGAAGTATTTGTAGATGTATACCAACTACAACTAATAAACCTACAATTACAATAAAAAGATTTGCATAAGTAAATGCAGTTCCAATAAACATCAAGTCCATTCCAACAAAGGCTGGATTTCTGCTGAATCTATAAAGTCCTGAAGTTATAAGTGATGTTTTTGTTGATTTATCTATACCTGCTCTCCAAGAAGTTTTCATGAAAACCATAGCCAATATAAAGAGTGAAACTCCTATTAATGTAATGACTACTCCAATAATGCTTACTGTAAAGCCTTTACCAAGTCCAACAAACCACTTTTCTGTAAATGATGGAAATAAAGCACTAATAGTCCAAATCCCTAGCCCTGCAAAAGTCATTGCTTTTAGAAACCTTTCAATAATAAGACTTTCTTTACTTTTAGTACCTTTACCAAAAACATTAGCTTTAATGTTGTTTTTCTTTGATAATATTATTAGTTTACCCATATATGAAATACCAAATATACATAGTAATGTAAATGAAACTATCTCTATTAACCCCATAATTATTCCCACCTTTAAAATTACTTTTTACTAACATGATTTACATGAATACTTATTCATATGTTCATATAAATATTATATTCTCACCTCTAATTCATGTCAATAGACTTTAGCAAAAATTTCTTATATAAAGGAAAACATACTGTACAGCAATAGGCAAAAATATATATCATATTATGAAGGTAAGAGTTATAATTATTGTAAATCTTATACTCATTTTTACTTGCTCCCCCTAATTGGAATAATCCGAATAATTCTATCATCACCTATATTAGGAGTACCTCTTCCATCTCTATTACTTGTTGTTAGGTAAATCGATCCATCTTTCCCTTGAATAATCTCACGTAAGCGCCCATATCTATTCTTCAACCATGAATCTACACTATTCACTTTCGTTCCTTTTCCATTCAATGAAATAGTAAGTAGTTGTTCTCCACGTAAAGTAGCAACTAGTAATTTCTCTTGCCACGGTCCTTGATCTACAAAGGCTATACCAGAAGGTGCCCACGTCTCTTCTTCACTGTGTATTAATGGCTTTTGCACTATAACTTCCTTAGAGTCTTCATTTCCTTGAACCAGAGGCCATCCATAATTAGCTCCTGGCTGTATAATATTTATTTCATCATGAGCGGTCTTCCCATGCTCAGAGGCATACAATATATTTCTTGAATTCCAGGCTAAACCCTGAGGATTTCTATGACCTAAGCTATAAACAGGTGAATTTACATTTGGATTATCTTCAGGAATACTACCATCTAATTCTATTCGCAGTATTTTCCCTGCTGTGCTTGTGATATTTTGTGCCAATGCAGAATTACCTGCATCACCCGTTGTAATATATAATTTTCCATCTGGCCCTATCTTTATCCTACCTCCATTATGAATCCGCCCACCAGGTATTTTATCAATAAGTACTCTGTCAATAGATGCCTTGTTATTATTTTCAATCAATCTCACAACACGATTGTGAACTTGATTACCTTCTGCATATGAATGCATAACATATATATAATGGTTTTGAGAATAATTTGGATCTAATGCAATTCCCATCAATCCCCCTTCTCCTTGGCTTACAAATGGTGCACTAAATCTAATCAGTGGTTGTGGAAGAAGTTTGCCATCTTCAATAATTCTAACTGCTCCAGACCGCTCTGTAAAATATAATTTACCTTCATTGCTTATATCTATGGCCCAAGGTACATATAAATTTTCAGCAATAACCTCAACTTCATAGGGAAGTTCCCTTGAAATACTTCCCTTTGCTTTCACTCTAGATGCGTTATCTCCACCCAATATCATATTAGATAAAACATTGTAACTCTTTCTTTTCATGCTGCTATCCTCCAAACTTAAATAAATCATATATCAATGCACACTTTATTTATATTATTAAGTATTTATGTTAATGTTCCATTTTCACATAAATAAAAAGAACCCTATTTCTAGAGTTCTTCCTTTAATCATTTCAATATGATGTATTTAAAATTACATTGCTCTTGATGGAAATACAGCATCTATTACACCAATTACTAAAGCTGCTAATATTGCGCCTAGAAGAGATACCCTCATATTTGGCACTAAAAATTGTGCTACATATATTATTACAGCTGCAATAATAAAACCTTTTATTCCTTTTCCAAAAGGTGATGCATCAACTCCCATGAATGCTTCTACGAAATAGTCTAATGCAGTTATTACAACTGCTGCAATTAGATATGACCATAATCCATAAATACTAAATCCTGGAGTTAAAAATGATGTTATACCTAAAATAATTGCAACTAATATCAATCTTCCTGCCCATCTTAAAATACTATTTCCACTAGAACCTTCTTTTCTTACCTCATTATTATCTGGCATAAGAATTCCTCCTTTAATAGAAATTTTAATTTCTTAAAGGTATTATGCCCATAAATTCCAAAAATATAATCTCCTATATACATATGAATTTATTATACTTTTTATATTATCTATTTTCTTCAACTACCTTCTTATAGGCTTTTGTTTCTACAAAAATTTCGTCTTTTAGTGGATTAAGTTTATTTTTATGAATCTTATTAAACTGATAAATTACTAATGCTACATTTGCTATTAAAGATAATAAACTTAAAATAAAAAATGCTTTTGGATTATGTGTAGTAGCTACAGGTGCTATACGATCTGCAAAGGAAGGTACTGTCATAACAAACATAATCCATAGGGCAAGTGTCTGTGCACGATGTTGTAGCCATGCTCCTTTTTTGATAAAGAAAGCAGGTATGGTGCAAGAAAGTAACAGTGCCAAACCACAATAAAATGAATGATCTGCTATACAATTATATGTATAGGCAAAATTCCACAAATCATATGCTATAATCCAAGGCCATATCATATCAGGCCATATCATATCCTTTGTTTTATCTTTAGAAATAAAAATACCAACCCATCCGCAAATGGCAATAATGTTTAGTAATCCAGCTATACCATTCATAATATTCCATGATCCTGACATTACCCAAAGATTGTCTACATATGCTCCGTTCCATGCACCATATGTAAAGCATTGAAAATCACGAATAGCTGCTTCAAGAATATTAATTGCCAAAATAAGTGGTGGAAAGCATAATACCCACTTCTTTTTAGCAAGTGATGGAATATAGCGAATAGCCATAAATCCAAGGCACCCTGCCAGCGCTGAGTAAGTTTTTACCCAGTTAAACCAAGTACCTGTTCCATATTCATTTCCTGGAGCTGCAGTTGTTGGCCAAACAAAAATAGTTAAACCTATAGGAACAATTAAAAAAAGTATAATTCCGCCCCATTTTGTTGAACGACCAAGCTCATTAAAAGCCATTAAGGCAAAAAGAATAAAAAGCCAAATAGCCCAACCTGTAAAATTGGTTGACTCATAAAAAAAGCCCATAATATTCCCCCCTAAAAATAATATTTGACATAAGTCTATTATGTCTCTTCATAACAAGCAAAGATATGTAAATATTCAAAGTTTAAATATCTTTATCTGTTATCTTAGTAATTATATTACATATTGACTCTTTGGTCAAATATTTAAAAAGCCCCAAAACCCCCATCTGATCGATTTTTGATAATG
>NZ_DGRF01000020.1:0-57369 GCF_002390995.1 Clostridium sp. UBA4395 | reverse complement strand
CATTCTGATACAGCCCCTTTTTTTATATTATAAACTTATTTTAGTAAATAATATCATGAAATATTTAAACTGAAATATAATAATATTATAAAGTATTATTATTGGGAGTATCTATGATTAATTCGAGAGATTGTAGTTTGTATTACGATGAAAATGTATCTAATTTTCTTGTTCAATATAAAAATAAAGATGAGTTTAAAGAACAGATAGATAAAATACCCTATGCTTGTGGTGATATAATTACAGATAATCTAGCTGTAGTAGCAGTGTCCCATTTAGAAATGAATAGATTATTAAAAGAAGTTCCCCAAATTATCTTTTTCGACTTTAGAAAAATGTTTGTATTAGGTGAAACATCGAAATCTACTTCCCCTCCTTCTGTTGGTAATATAAATTCCATATTAATAAATCCTTATTTGAATTTAACTGGCAGAGGAGTTCTAATAGGTATTGTAGATACGGGTATAGATTATCTTAATGAAGAATTTATTAGAGAAGATGATACCTCAAGAATAGTTAGCCTATGGGATCAAACTATCTCAAACAATAGTTCTAGCACCTATATGGGTACTACTTATTCTAATGAACAAATTAATGCAGCAATTAAAGCTTATAGGAACAATGAAGATCCTTATGCAATCGTGCCATCTAAAGATACTATTGGACATGGTACACAGGTTGCAGGGATTATAGGCGCCAGAGGTAATAACTCTAATGTAAGAGGTATAGCCAATGACAGTGACTTTGTAATCGTAAAGCTCTTTGAATCTACTAATTTTAGAAAAGCCTTATTAGAAAATGATGTAGAATATACCCCAGTATATAATGCCAGTGAAATCGTATCTGGAGTCGAATATTTAAAAAATGTTGCTGTTGAACTTAAAAGACCTATGGTAATATATTTAGGCTTAGGTTCTACAGAAAGTAGTCACGATGGAACTAGCTTGATTTCTAGATATGTATCCTCTATAGGTACTATTAGAGGAATATGTTTAGTCTCAGGCGTGGGAAATGAAGGAGCTGCTCAAACCCATGCTACTGGTTATATTAAAAATAAAACTGACCCCTCATCCCTAGAGCTTAGAATAACAAAAGAAATGAAATTTTTCACATTTAACATATGGGTTAAAAAGCCAAACAGAGCTTCTTTGGTCATAGTATCTCCTACTGGTGAAAGCTCTAGTCTATTAAAATCTAAGGATGTTAATGAACAGAATACTAAATTTGTATTTCTAAACACTAGATCAAGAGTTCTATATTTTAATCCTGAACATTTTACTGGCCATGAAGTTATCCATGTAGAATTTTATGACATAAAACCTGGCATATGGACCTTTAAACTAATAGGAGAATATTTAATTGATGGGCGATATGATATTTGGCTACAACCCCATAGTACTTTACCCGACGGTACCGAATTTCTTCAACCTAACCCATTAAACACACTAACCGAACCATCCACAGCTGTTAATATTGTTACTGTTTCTTATTATGGTGAAAATAACGCTTTAATTTCCACTTCTGGAAGAGGTTTCAATACTAACAACCTAATAAATCCTGATATAGCTACTTTAGGAATAAATATTTTAACTACAAAAGTTACTGGTGGCACTACCACAATGTCTGGTAGTTCTGGTGCAACTGCTATAGTTGCAGGAGCCTGTGCAATATTATTAGAATGGGGAATTATTAATGGTAATGATCAAACTATGTATTCTCAAAAAATTAGAAGCTATCTAATGCATGGTGCAGCTAGGAGCAGTTATTACCGTTTTCCTAATCAGGAATTAGGATATGGATATTTAGACCTATTAGGTGTTTTTAACTTTATAAGTAGATCCTATTCTACAAATATATCTCTTAACAGAGCGAACACTTGCGATGAATATAATAAAACCCATGATTATATTGTATATACTACTAATAATATGTTTATAAGAATTCCAAAATGTATTGTAGGTGATTTTATATGAAGCGACATTTAGATGTTCCAGATAACATTTTTTATGATATAAATTACGATCATTATATTGTTCAGTATCAAGGAAATATTCAACAAGACATCACTCAAGAACCTAGTCACTATTTAACTATAATTAATGATAGATATGCAATCATATCTCTGCCTAAAAACCTAGAAATATCTGTTGGTGACTCTGAATATCCATCCATTGTATATGTAAAACCAGTTGAAATGTATACCCTTCAACAGATTACCCCTACAGAGGCCTCTCAAGTAGGTTTCTTACAGTTGGACCTCCCCTTAACCTTAAATGGCAGTGGTGTCAATGTAGCAATTCTTGATACAGGTATAGATTACTTAAGCGAAGAATTTATGAGGGATAATGGAGAAACTAGAATAGAATGTATTTGGGATCAAACAATACCTTCTAATGGGAAAACTTTAGATGAGTTTATTCCATACGGTACTGTATATGAAAAAGATGATATTCAGTCTGCTATACAAGCAGCTAGGGAAGGTAAATCTCCCTATGATATAGTACCAACCATAGACGAAATCGGTCATGGTACAAATATGGCTGGGATAATTGGGGCTACTGGTAAAAATCCTAAATTAAAGGGTGTAGTCCCAAATTGCGATTTTGTAATTGTAAAACTAATCGAAGATTTTTCCTATAAATCACAATTTAATGTTAAAGTTCCAATTTATAATATAACTACTATTTTTGCAGCCCTAGAATTTTTATATAGATATTCTTTAACTTCCACTAAACCAATGGTCATTCTTTTTCCTCTTGGTACTAATTTAGGTAATCATAAGGGAACTGGAATCTTAGAGCAGTATATTGAATACCTAAGCCAAAATAGTGGACTTGTAGTGGTTGTTCCAACTGGGAATCAAAGAGATAAAGGATGCCATACTTCTGGAATACTATCCGAACCTGGAGAACTTCATATAGTAGAAGTTGATGTATCTCCAGCGCAAAATAGTTTATGGATGGATATTTGGGTAGATTCACCTAACATCATGTCAGTAGAAATTATATCTCCTTCTGGTGAAAGCACTGGTGTTATTGGGGCCGTAATTAATAGTACAGAATATTATGATTATATATTCGAAAGGACTTCAGTTAAGGTCAATTACTATTTACCTGAAGATATTACTGGTGATGAATTAATTCGAATTAGATTTTATGACATACAATCGGGCATATGGAAACTTAGATTGATTACAAATACTGTATTAAAAGGTAACTTTAATGCTTGGATTCCAGAAGAAGGCTTAACTGTTGGTGGTACTCACTTTAGCCATGCAGATCCCTTTGGAACATCTACTAATCCAAGCAATTCCCCTTATGTAATCTCTGTTGCAGCTTATAATCAAAATAATAATTATCTTCTAAACTACTCCGGAGCAGGTTTTAACGACCTTAAATTCAATTATGTTGATATAGCAGCTGGTGGTGTAAATGCTATAGCCGTAGCTCCTAACAACGAAATTGCAACAGTTAATGGCACCTGTGTAGCTGCTGCTGTTGTTGCTGGTGCTTGTGCAATGTTATTTGAATGGGGATTTACTAGACTTAATGATCCCTACATGTATTCTCAAAGTATAAAAACCTATATTGCAAGAGGCGCTGTACAACGTCTTGGTGATATATATCCTAATCCTCAATGGGGCTATGGATTATTAAATATACTTCAAATGTTTCAAAATATGATTTAACTATACTGATAAAACCCTAATCATAAAACATACTATGATTAGGGTTTTGTAACTTTTCTTCTTTTAAACTCTTTTTTAACACATACTCACTTTAACATTTTTACCCATATTACTAAGTATCTTTTCTAATTCTCTTATTATTCCTAATTTTATAGTATAACTAATATGACTATTGGAATCATTATGAACAGGATTTATTGCATTCCCTATAAAAAAATTTATATCAGTTGATTCTTCAAATAAAATTTTTGCTATCATGGAAGCTCCGTCTATTTTATTTCTTAAATCTAAGGATATATTTGATGTAACACTATATTGTTTAGCAATATTTAAAACTTTTTCCAAAGTTATAACTCCTTCTGTAACTAAATCTACTCCTTCAATACACGCAGTTGACGGTATTTCCTCATTGCATGTATTATTGTTTATTACAATAGGTTTATTTAAATATCTACTTGCTATCTTAGACGTAGTTCCTCCACAAATTATCTTCTTACCTTTTCTTGAAAAAAAAAGTTTTAATACCTTATTATCATCTTCTTTATGCTCTGGTGGACCTATCATAAGATTTACTACTTTTCTCTCACAAATTTTAAACACAGCAACGGTTATGTCATCATCTGGGGAATTTAAATATAAATCCATAGATGCATTTGCTATGGTTGCTGCCATCCTTTGTGGTGACATTTCTGGAGTGTACCATCTCTGAACGTATTCTATAACACTTTCTCTTCTCCACCCATTTTTTGTAGTTCTTCCGAGACCAGCACTTGTAACTCCATCAGTTAAAAGTATTATCATATCTCCTATATAAAGCTTAATATTGCTTTCATATATTTCTTTTTCATATATAACTTTGCACATTGAATCATATACAACGTTTTTCCCTTCTCTAATTAAAATTACCGACGGATTATCAAATTGTGCTAAATATGCATCACCTCGTTGATAAATTTGAAGTATAGTAAAAGTTGAATATGCCATATTTCTAACCTTGCAAACTGGTAAGCTTTTAGCTATTGTATATACGCTTTCCTCTATAGACATATTACTAGCCATCATGGTGCCTAATATCTTTGATGTTAAAGTTGCTAGTATATTAGCCTTAATACCACTTCCCAACCCATCAGACAATACAAATGTGGTCTTATCTTTACCTTTTATTGTAGTATAAAAATCTCCAGAGATAGATTCACCATGTTTGTTAAAGCTTGCAAATCCGCTTTCCAAAAACAAATTAGTCATAATCCTCTTCCTCCATAAGTATTGCTTCTTTAAGGTCTGTAAGTGCTACTTGAGTTTCAGCGGCTGTTTCTCCAAGTAATGATGCAATCTCATGTACAATACACATATGCTTTTCAACAATTTTATCAGTTATCTCTGCTCTAAGTGTCTTTTCTTTAATCAATTTCTCTCTTTTTAGTTTTAGTTTAGTTATATCCTTCATTATACAAATAACAATTCCGCTATTTTTATCATATATAAAATTCTGTTTAACAAACTTACCGTATTCAGGTAAGTAAACATTTTCATTTACTACATTCTCTTCTTTGCTAATTACCTTTATAAAATCAAATTCATCCAAAATTCGAGATACTGAAAAACCAATAATATCTCTGGAATTTTGAATTTCAAATATATCACAAGCTGATTTATTAATCTGCTGAATTTTTAAATTAGTATCTACAGTAAGAATAGCATTGGGCGTAACACTTATAATCTTATCAGAAAAAGATTCTGCTTTTTCCTTCATATAGGGTAAACACATACTTATTTCTGCTTTTCCTAAAATTACCGCTATTGCTTTTTCTCTACAAGTTGAATACCCACAAGTTCCACAGTTCAATTCATCCTCAATACTGTTTTTCCCCATTTTTCTTAATATGCTGCTAATCTCCCTATCACTAGGAGATTGAACAACTACTTGTTCATCTGTAATTCTTCTACTTGTATCAATACTATATTTCAAATCAAAATCAGTATGATTACATTCATTCAATGCTATACTTTCTACCTTATTCATTGAAGATATGCGTAAGGCTTTGTTATGAGATGATGCCGGTCCATTTATACAACTACCACTACACGCACTCATTTCAATAAAACAATTATCTAGATTATTATTAATTATTTCTTTTAGGGTTTCTATGCAACTATCTAGACCATCAATAGCAATATATCTATACTCAGAACTTTTATTCATTGTATTCAAAATTCCTCCAGTTATGGGGAATAATCTTGAAACATAAGTGTTTTTATCTATGTTTATATTATCTTCAAATTTTAATCCTTCTTCATTTATCCAAATATCTAATTCTTCAAAAGTAATGGTAATATCATTGCATTTTTCTCCACTTCCACATTCTTCTTTTTTAGATATGCATGGACCAATAAACACAACAATAGCATCCTTTATATTACTTTTCAATAACTTACTATGAGCTTGCACTGGTGAAATTACAGGTGCTAAATACTTTACCGCTTCTGGATAATGCTTCTGAACTAATTTAACAACCGTAGGACAACATGAAGATATAATTATATTTTCCCAATGATTTTTAATCAAATTTTCATATTCACTTTTGACTATGTATGCTCCTTCTGCCGTTTCAAAAGCATTACTAAATCCAAGCTTTCTTAGCACATTAGCAAATTGTGAAAACTGAGTAACGTTGTAATTTGAAATATAAGAAGGCGCTATACTAGCAATAACCTGTTTCCCCTCCCTGATCAAATTCTTTATAGTTAATACATCATTACGAACTTCTTTGGCATTCTGAGGGCAAACAACCATACAATTACCACATAAAATGCAATCTCTTTCAATAATCTGGGCTTGATGATTTTTTACCTCTATAGCTTTAACAGGACAATTTCTAATGCATTTATAACAGTTCTTACAATTAGCTTTTTTAAATTTCAGTATACCCATGGAAAATCTATCCCCTATCATAAAATAAATAATGTAAACTATTTAACAATATCAATTTGATAAAGTTTTAACAACTCAATTGTATAGCCGAATAGTATAATTGTCAATTCTAACTAAGACTCAAATGCTAAGTGCTAAAATATATTCTATAAATTAACACTATTATACCCACATATTATATGTAAGTTTTTCAATTTGTTTCTTAAGTTTTTCCGTCTCTTTATTATTAATAATATATTTACCATTAACTAAATCTATACAATCTCCCTCTTTAATGCCCTTTGGTAAATGCATAATTGGTATATTTACCATTTCCATATCTTCCTTTTCGCATACAGCGTACTCTTCTTCAAACCTATCAATAATTATCATAACCTTCCTCCTTTTATACTATTATTAATTATAAACATAATCTTTATAATTAAATGATAAATATTTATAATACAAATATTGCATTTTTATTTATACATATTATACCTAGTATTTTTTCTTATTAGTAGTAATAATTACACCTTAACTTTCATAATTTATAAGGAATAGAGGGGTTGATATTTTGAAAAAGAAATTTTTAATTTTATTTATTATTATAATAACAATAACCACTGGCTGTACAAATGTAAAGTCATCACTAAATAAAGAAAAAACATATCTTGATTATTATACTCAAGAACTAGTAACCAATCTTAATAAATCAGAGCCAACACGTATTTCTGTATTTTATAAAGAATTTTTTAAAGAATTTGATTTTCCTTCTACAGAATCTAAAGATGTTGTTAGTTTTTTAAATTCCTTAGATGAAAGCTATTTCATTAAAAAACCTAATGATTTACCTGAATCTTATAAATATAAAGTATATATTGAATTCCCAAATAAAAAATATGGCATAACTATATTTAATGAAAAATATATATCTATCTATGATTGGGATGGTAAATATGAAGTTGATTACTTAAATATTACTGAAGTGCCAATTTCCTATAACTTATATTGTATTTGTAAATACTTTACAGAAGAATAGTTAGCAATAAAAGAAAATATAAAAGGCAGAAGAATATTTCTTCTACCTTTTATATTTTATCCAATGACTACCAGCTCTAATACTACCCTCTTCTTCAAAGTAGTGGTAAAGAGCTGTTACGTCCCTGGATAACGATTTCCCCTAAAGGACAACAAATTCTAAGTATCGAAAATACTGATACTTAGAATTCTGTTAGTAACCTTCAGAGGGAGTGTAAAAACTTCCTCTGAAGCAAAGAACTCTGTTTATATAAAATTAAAATTAGATATCTAATAAAAATGCCTCATAAGCTCTGCAAGTTTCATATATGTCTGCTTTACTTGCAATTTCCCATGGCGCGTGCATATTGTGTAGAGCTACACCTGAATCTATAACTTCCATTCCATATTCAGCAAGAATGTATGCTATAGTACCACCGCCGCCTTGGTCAACTTTTCCAAGTTCTGATGTTTGCCAATAAACATTATGCTTATCCATTACTCTTCTTAATTGAGCAATAAATTCTGGATTTGCATCATTACATCCACCTTTTCCTCTTGCTCCAGTATATTTATTGAATACCACACCCTTACCGAAGAATGCGTTATTTTGCTTTTCACTTACTGATGGATAATTTGGATCAAAAGCTGCACTTACGTCTGAAGAAAGCATTTTAGAATTTGCAAGTGCTCTTCTAACTTTAAGTTCACTATAATCTTCAACAAGGTTTACAAGTTCTGCTACAGTGTTTTCAAAGAATCTTGACTGCATTCCTGTAGCACCTTGACTTCCAACCTCTTCTTTATCTACAAGTAATGTGATACAAGTTTTATCTGTATTCTTAATTTTCATCATTGCTTCAAAAGAAGTATATGCACATATTCTATCGTCATGACCATAGGCCATAACCATTGAGCTATCTAAACCATAACTTCTAGCTCTTCCTGCTGGAACAACCTCTAGCTCTGCTGATACAAAGTCCTCCTCTGTAATTCCGTATTTTTCATTAAGAAGTCTTAATATGTTAAGTTTAACTCTATTTTTAGCTTCTTTATCTTCTACTGGTATAGATCCAACACATACATTTAAACTTTCGCCTTCGATTCCTTTAGCTAATGTCTTAGCCATTTGATCTGCAGATAAGTGAACTAATAAATCTGATATTCCTACTACTGGCTCCCTATCATCTTCACCTATAACTATGTTTACTACACTTCCATCTTTTTTAATCACAACACCATGAATTGCTAGAGGTATAGTAACCCACTGATATTTTTTAATTCCTCCATAGTAATGAGTTTTAAGCATTGCAAAATCTGAATCTTCATATAATGGATTTTGCTTTAGATCAAGTCTTGGTGAGTCAACATGTGCGCCTAATATTTTAAAACCTTTTTCTATAGGTTCTGTTCCTATTAAAAATAATGCAAGAGTTTTTCCCATGCAATTTGCATAAACTTTATCTCCAGCTTTAAGCTTTCTTCCTTCAGCTATGCACTGATTTATATCTAAATATCCGTCTTTTTCTGCCATTTCTATGAATTCAGCAACACATTCTCTTTCAGTTTTACACTTTGACATAAAATCTATATATCTATCTGATAATTCGAATGCCTTATCAAGGTCTTCCTTGCCGTATTTATCCCAGACCAATTCATATTTCTTTTCTAATTTTTTTAAATCTTCCACTAAAATCCCTCCCAATAAAATCATAGTCATATAATTATACTTTTATATTAACTCAACTCAAATTGATTTACAATTTAAATTTATGAAAATTTCAAATGTATACTATATTTAAATTTATTACAGTAAACTTTATAAGTAAGTGCCTAATACAACTTAAAATTTTTATAAAATTATTCTTTAAATTATATTTTTTGCACTAAAACTCTTAAGTATTTTGACTATCCATGATTCTCTTTTCAATTGTTTCTACCGCAGTACAATTTGATGTGGCATTATATCTAAAATTAGCTGCTGCAGCTTCGATTATAACTGCTATGTTACGACCTGGCTTTAAAGGTAATACTATTTTTTCTACCTCAACCCCTAGTATCTCCATATACTCTTTATCTACTCCAAGTCTTTCATATTTATCATTTACGTCCCAGTTAACTAAAGAAATAACTAAGTTGATATTTTTTTGAGAAACTATACAGCTACTACCATAAATTGCTGATAAATCAATAATCCCCATACCTCTAACTTCAAGCATTCCTGTAGTTATATAAGGACAAGAACCATATAACTTCCCATCTATTTCTTTAATATCTACTGCATCATCAGCTCCAAGCCTATGACCTCTTTTAATAAGCTCCAATGCTGCTTCACTTTTTCCTATTCCACTTTCTCCTATAATCAATATGCCAATTCCATACACATCTACTAAAACACCATGGAGCCTAGTTTCTGGAGCTAACTCTGAGTCTAAAAAATTACTAACCCTATTAATGAATTTTGTAGTCTTATCAATACTTCTGAGAACAGTAACATTTTTATTTCTTGCTTCTTCTAAAAATTCATCATGTACTTTTAATCCACTTGTAATTATTACTCCAGGTATTGGGAAAGAAAAGTATTTTTTTATTCTACGTATCCTTACTTCTGGATCAAGACACTTTAGATAACTCCACTCAGTTTTACCTACAACTTGAATTCTCTTATTATCGAAATAATCATAGAAACCAGCAAATTGTAATCCAGGCCTATTTATCTCACTTACCACAATATTAGATTCTAAATCTCCTTCTACTAAAACCTCTAAATTATAGTTGTTAACTAAATCTAAAACTTGTACTCCCATCTTACGCCTCCCCTACCTCATATCTTGCATTTATAATTATTGTTTACTTAAATTCTATTTTACTAATTATTATGTTTTGGGTTTACAGGTTTATATCCACTAATCTGAGCCTTAAAATTTCTTTTAACATTATCTATATACCTTCTTCTCAAAACTTGCTGTCTATTTTTTTCAGCTTCTGTTAAACCAGATTCTTGGCTCTTTTTATATAAAAAGTTTATTTCCTCAATAACTTCTTCTATTTTCATATTATCAATATTTATATATTCTTTATTCATTTTTCCTCCTAATAGTCTATTATACGATTATATAGTAATTTACCCCAAATAATTACTATGATGTTAATTATAGTAATTATTTATAGGTATTTTTTAATTATTTTAAATTTTTGTTTGTTACATGTCGCAAAGTGTATTATTATATTTACTTCGATATCTGAGAAATGGCTTTAAGTCATCTGCATATATTTATTTATAAGTTTTTTATGATATATTTATCGCTTTTATGGTGATTTTTGTAAAACTTAATATGAATTTGACTATTAATAATCATTAACATTATGCTATATCTCTGTTAAAATAAAAATATAAAGTTTAAGGATGTGATGGTATGTTATTAAAATTTAAATTCCTAAATCAAAAAATTAAATCTTTTAAACTACTACTACATGTACTGCTTAGATTTAAGAGACCTACAGATAATATTGTTGTAATATGCTCTCAACATTTAGATGAATATATCGTAGAATATCAAAAGATGAGTAATAATTCTAATAATGATAAAAAACATAAGAAATTAGCCTAATGTACTTCCACATTTATCATGTTTTTACATTTTAAAATATCATCATAATGTTTATTAATATAATTATAATTTATGTCTGTATTGTCTATATATAGTTTAAATGAAATATCACAGTTAAGGGTATTAAAAAAATATTTACCTATAGTTTCCATAGAGTTAAACATATTATTCCAGGAACTGCCCCCATTAAATATAAATATACCCTGTTTTCGTTCTTTTGTATTTTGTTTAAAAATAAACTTTTTACTCCAGATCACTTGACACCTATCTATCAATGATTTTAATGGTGATGGAAACATACCAAAATACATAGGAGATGCTAAAATGATTATATCACATTCTTGTATATGTTTATAAATATCCGTCATAGAATCTTTAATTGAGCACTCCCCTAATACTTTACTACAATATTTACAATCAATACATGGATTAATATTCATATCATAGCAATTAATATACTTTATTTCCACGTTGGGATTAATACCTTCCAAAATTGAATCTACTATTTTATTTGTGTGACCTTCTTTATTGGGAGAACCATTTATTATAATTATTTTTTTCATAATTAATTATAACTCCATAATTAATTCATCAATATCTACAGGTAAAACTTCTCTATAAAATGCAACTAAAAAATTCATTGAGCCATAATCCTCTTCTGAAAGCTCATAAGACAACATTTCATAATCTAAATCATACTCCTCTGAAATTTCATCTACTATGTCATTAATATTATCTATTGCAGTATCATTTAAATAAGGTAGAAAATACTCTTCATACCATTGTTCTCCTTCTCTTTTTTCCTCACAATCTTCATTGGCAAATTGTCTAGCTCCTTCAATTTCTAACTCGTCAAATTCGTAAGAAAATTTAATTATGAAGCAGTGATCATGCTTTTTTACTTCTGTAATATTTTCTAAAGCATTATCCTCTAAAATCTCTATAATTTCTTGTTTATTCATAGTATAGTACTCCTTTATTTTTATTTATTATATTTCTACTACATTTACTTAATTTCTGCATTTCTAAGTCTCTATATGCAAGATTTCTTTAATTCACTAAATTTATAAATTAATATTTGTTTATGTATTTCTTTATATTATATACTTTCACTTATTATATAATAAAGCTTAAATTTTACCTTTATTATATAATAATCTAAATTTTAGTATAAATCTATATGAAAGTTTTTAAATAGCCTATTTAAAGTTATTTATAATAACTTTAAATTCACAAAATAAACAAGAACTGTTAAAAGGTTATATTTATAAATAACCATTTAACAGTTCCATCTATTTTCACATTACCAATAAATAACTTTTATTCTTTACCTTCCACTAATTCATACATTTCATCAGCTTTTTCCATATAAAGAATTCCTTCTAAATGATCCATCTCATGACAAAAAACTCTTGCCATAAAATCTTCTACTTCATACTTTATAAGTTTACCATTTTCATTTAATGCTTCAACTATCATTTTTGTAGGTCTTTCAACCAATCCTTCATATCCCACATAGCTAAGACATCCCTCATAATCTCTAGCTGTTTCTTTAGATACTTTAATAGCTTTAGGATTAATCAGTATTAAAGGCGAAGAATTATCAGGCGTTAAGTCAATTAATATAACTCTTTTATTTACAGCAATTTGTGGAGCTGCAAGTCCAATACCTTCAACCGTTGATAATGTATCCTTTAAATCTTGAATTAAATCTCTTATTTCTTCATTTATCTCAACTACAGTATCACTAACCCTTTTTAAATGTTCATCTCCATATTGAACTATCTTCTTTACTGCCATCTTAAGTTACCCCTTTCATATTCTTTCATAAGTATATTAAACCATATTTTTATATATTTTTCATCCTATGTTTTTAGTATCTTACTAAAATACTAAGAAAAATAACCTACATAATAGCATATTAAAATTATCAAAGAAATACATCCCCTTAGTATATGATGTTTTAAATTCAGCTTATTAAATAATTTATATCCATGAATTATTGCAGCTACATGTATTGATATCAATCCTAACAAAAGTATATATAACATATTACTTCCACTTTTAAACTGTGTAATAGAAGCAAGTAAAATAGCTACGCTTCCTGTAATCATCAATAAATTAGGGAAAATACTTTCTCTACTTTCTTTGATGGCCATAGTACAAGCAAACATAGATAATCCACCATAGATTATTATTAAAATCAAGGATATAAGTTTAAAAGTCATAGCCATATTACTCCTCCTATTCTGAATTTTTTCATTTATAATTCATACAATTATTTTAGATGTTCTTCAAACCAATTTGTTATTTCTGTAATTCTTCTTATTCTATGCTTTGGTTTTCCACTTCTGCTAAGCTCATGGTTTTCTCCTCTAAACATGCAAAGTCTAGCTTCAACTCCATGATATTTTAAAGCTGTGAACATCTGTATACCTTCAGCTAACCAACATCTATAGTCTTCTTCTGAATGTATAAATAAAGTTGGTGTCTTAACTTTATCTGCATATTTAAGCGGTGAATGATACCATAACTTATCCACATTACTCCATGGAGTCCCACCATTTTGATCATCTACAAAATAGAACCCTATATCTGTAGTGCAAAACTTAGAAATCCAGTTAGATATACTTCTTTGAGATGCTGCAGCTTTAAATCTATCAGTATGACCAATTATCCAGTTAGTCATAAATCCTCCATAAGATCCACCAGTTACCCCTACATTGTTTACATCAATATTTTTATACTTCTCTAAAACTATATCTGTAAAAGTCATTATATCATGGTAATCAATAGTTCCATATTTCCCTCTAATGTCTGCATAAGCTCTCCCATGACCGTCACTACCCCTTGGGTTACAAAAGAATACAAAGTACCCCATATTAGCCCAAAGTTGCATCTCATGATAAAAAACTTCACCATATACAGTTTTAGGTCCACCATGAATATCTAAAATAGCAGGATATTTTTTATTTTCTTCAAAGTCTACAGGTTTTAATACCCATCCTTCTATTACAACACCTGGTTCTGTTTCAACCTCAACTCTTTCTGGTTTCGAGATTTTTAATTCATCGTTAATCCACTGATTAAATTTTGAAATTTCACACTCGCTACCATCTTTTAAAGAATATATTTCTTGTAATTTTTGATTTCTAAGGCCTATAAATAATATACTACCATTCTTAACATCAAAACAATCTACAGACCCTTTATTAAAACTTATTTTTTCTATATTTCCATCTATATTGATTCTATTTATATAAGAACTATCTATTTCTGTAGTTATAAAATATAAGTATTTACTATCTCTTACAATAGATTTTCCTCCTCCATATCTACAATCTGAACCTACAGAGTTCCATGTACTTTTATCAAAATCTGGAGTTACTAAGGTTTTAATCTTAGTATTTATATCTATTAGGTAGAATCTACCATCTTCATTAATTCCATATTCTTGCATATCACTTCCAAGTACTATTAATTTCTCTTCATCCATGAAATTTACATAGCTATAAGAAAATTTTTCTTCTCCGTTAATTAAAGAAAGCTCATCTAATTTAATATTATAAATATATAGCTCATCATTAATTTCTGCCTTATCTTTATAGGAGCTTGCAGCAAATACTACCTTACTTTTATCTTCACTTAATTCTAATGACATAACCGAAGTATACTCATCAGTTATTAAGTTTATCTCCTCTGTACTTACTACGTATTTATATAATCCACTTCTCTTTTTATTAGTGAATCCACCACCATTGCTCCAAAATGGAATCTCATCTAAAACTTCATAGTCCTTCTCTTCTTTTCTAGACTTTAATTCCTCAACTTTTTCAGCGTCAGAAAGTCCAATTAAACTTTTTCTCCCAACTTTATGAATCCCTGTGAAAAGGAATGTATCTTCATCCACCTCAACTATAGTTTCAACTAACATAGGGATTTTAAAAGCCTTAACAGCTTCTCCACCACGGATATTTAACTTGTAGAATTGAGTAAATTCATCACCATCTTCAAGTTTCTTTTTATCCTTACTATCCCTTACTCCTTGAAATAATATAGTCTCATTATCTTGGAGCCATATATAACTTCTTTCTTTATTAAAAGCAGTCAATTGATGATACTTATTCAAAGCTAAATCATAAAGCCACAAATTAGAATCATATGTGTTATCCTCTAAATTACAATTAGACACTACAAAACAAGCAGTATCTCCCTTTGGTGAAAAGTTTAGAGATGATAAAAAATTATATTTTGTAAAATCTTCTAGTTGAATGTTTTTCATGACGCTCCCCTCCAATTACATATTGAAATAATTATACCATATTTTAACTTCATTGTAATTATTATAGTATACCTTATTAACATACTTCACTATTTTTTTCTTAAGCTAAACCAATTAATCATTGTACAGCTTTACTCCTTGCAGAACAATAAAACAAATATCTTTTTAAATTTCACTTACTTGATTTATATAGAGTTCCATTATCAAAATTTTATCATACATATCACAAAAACATATGTACGTAACCCTATAATTAATATATAATGTATTTAACTACTGAACAGATATTATAGCTTTAATAATTAGTAGTAAAACAAAAGATGACAGGTGAAAAAATGACAAAACAAACACATGAATCTGGTGGATTTTTAATTGGAGTTATAACTATTTACCCAATGATCCTAAAGAACTTAAACAATTACTTATTAATTTATAAGTTACTATTGATAATTTTATATTTTCGTGCAGTAAATATTGGCGCACTCTTTCCTGATATAGATCTTAAAAGTTCTTATATAAGCAAAAGATATCCATTAATTTCAAAATCCTTAGGTAAAAAATTTAAACACAGAGGTTTTACTCATAGTTTATTGTGTTTAATAGTATTATATATAGTTTATATTTTTTTTATTTACATAAGTAACTGGAATGTTGTAATAGAAATATTATGCTATGGCTTTTGGTTTGGGTATGCATCACATATATTTCTAGATTTATTTACTCACCAAGGGGTAGAATTATTATTTCCACTAAAAATTAATATTAATTTCCTTAATCTTAAAACTAATTCAATAGGTGAAAAAATCTTTAATAAAATATTAAAGATTTTATATTTACTACCATTATCATATTATATTTATAAAATTTATATTTATTTTCTACTATAACCTAATATGAATAAAGCTTGTATTATAATCTACTACATTCATAATTGCAGTAGCTATAGTACAAGCTTTAATATAATATTAAATATTTTCTGCCATATCTTTTGAACCTTTTTCTGAAGGCTTTAGTTGAGAAATTATTATAGCTATAAATATAAGTATACATCCAACTAAGCCTCTAGCACCAATTCTTTCTCCTAAGAACATAGCACCTCCTAATGCACCAAACACAGATTCCATGCTAAGAAGTATAGCTGCATGTGACGGTTTTGCATTTTTTTGTGCTACTACTTGAAGAGTATAGGCAACTCCTACAGATAAAAGCCCACCATATAATATTGATACCATAGCTCCAGAAATCCCTACCATATTAATATCTTCAAATATAATAGCCATTACTAAACTTAAAATTGAACATGTAGCAAATTGTACACTTGATAACTTTAATGGATCTATTTTTTTAGTAAAGTTGTCAATTAATAAAATATGTACAGCCCATCCTACAGATCCTATTAGTACTAATAAATCACCATTTGATATAGAAAAGTCTTCATTAATGCTTAATAGATATAATCCAATAATGGCTATAACTATTCCTATCCAAGTACTTTTATTAACCTTTTGCTTTAAAAATAATCCTAATATAGGAACTATAACCATATAGAGTCCAGTAATGAAACCAGCCTTTCCGGCAGTTGTACCCATAACTCCCATTTGCTGAAGACTTGTTGCTATAAACAAGGCACAACCCGCAATTATCCCAGCTTTAATTGTAAGTTTTAAAGAATCTCTATCATTATTTTTGGTTTCCTCATTCTCGCCCTTTTTCCTATTTAAAAATAAAATTAACGGTATCAACGAAATACTTCCAAGGGCAAATCTAATACCATTATATGTAAAAGCCCCTACATGTTCTGCTCCTACCTTTTGAGCTACAAATGCTAACCCCCATATTGCAGCTGTAAGTAGAAGTAAAATATTTGCTTTTAGTTGAGTCTTAGTCATAATAATCCCCTTTCAATTTAAACCTTTTTCATTATGAGAAAATTTATTTCTCATAATGAATAATCTATATGATTTTTAACATATACTTATTAAATTCTACAAATTTTTCATTATTCCTCTTTTAAATAAAATTTTATTAGTACTACAATTTTATTATTTAAATATATGTTATTATTATATATTTAAGTGTATAATTACTATAAATAAACTTATGTGTGAATAATAACTATAGTAAGGAGGCGTTTAAATGAAATTTATAAAGAAGAATGGAAATGTTGTTTCCTTTGAACCATCAAAAATTAAAACTAGTGTTGAAAATGCTGGCTCTGATGTAGATATTCAACTTAACTCTAAAGAACTAGAACTAATTGTTTCAGATGTAGAGTCAATCTTAATATCTTTATCTAGAGAAATAACTACTGGTTATGAAGTAAGAAGTATTGTAGTAGAAGCATTAATTAAATATGGATATAAAAACATAGCTAAGTCATATATGCTAAATATACTTTAATCCTAAATCAGTTATAAAAAGCACAGTAGTTAATATCTACCGTGCTTTTATTAATCCTCTATACATATTTTTTTAACTTTTTAACTAAGAAAGCTGATAAAATAATTTTTAATATATCTCCAATTAAAAATGGTACTACACACATAAGCAATGCCTCTGTTAACCCATTTTGAGTTATATGCATAAACCATACTGTTCCTACGAAGTAACATCCTAAGATACCTACTACCATAGCCACTGTATAAGAATATATACTGTTCCCTAACCTTTTAACTATAACTCCAATTATAATTGTAGTTATAATATATCCTACTATATATCCTCCTGTAGGACCAACTAGAATTCCAAGCCCCCCTGTAAAGTTTGCATAAACAGGAACTCCAATAGCTCCAATTATTACATATACCAATTGACTAATTGCACTTATCTTAGTTTCTAACAAGCCACCTGCAATAAAAACTGATATCATGGCAAGATTTATAGGAACAGGAGTAAATGGCAGTGGTATTGATATTTGTGAGAGAATAGCTGTTAATGCAGCAAAAATAGCGCATATTATAATGTTCTTAGTTGTAATTTTCAATGTTGTACCTCCCATATTAATACTTATTATATTTTATTTCAAATATTTATTCCCTCATATATTAACATATGTGTACATCCATTTCTATAGATTTTGCGAAAATTGTAATCTTTTTATTCAGATTAGGTTTACAATTCCTTTTATGGATTTTTTAAATTATACCTATACTAAAAAATATTACACGAATCCTTATAAAATCTTCAACTTTGTTTGAAACATGCTCAGAGGTACCTTATACAAAACATTTCTTATATGTAATATATTTCCTAAGAAATATTTTGTAAATGGTTATAATATTTCTTAGTAAGTTCATATAATTTTTCAAAGTTTTTATTTATCCATACAATAAGTTCCTCAGCCTGTTCTTTTGCATCTCCATATTGTTTTTCTGTTATTTCCTTATTATTTAAAGCCTCTTCTAATTCCTCTTCGTCTAATAAAATTACTTCTCCTGTAGTTAACACTACTATATCCAAAAATAAGTCATCATAAAAAGGTATTCCATCCTCAGTAAGTTCATATTTTTCTGAAATGTCAAAATACCATTGAATTATATTGTGTTTTTCATCAATCATAACTGTTAATACATAGTTTTTATTTTCTGGAAAATACTGAATCCAAGAATATTCCTTATCCACAATACAATAATCCACACCCTTAGTTTGTATAATTAAGGGTTCTGTTATCTCTTTCATATGGATACTTGATATATATCCTCTTAACTCTTCATTATCTATGAATTCAATTTTAAACTCTTTCCTTAATACTCTACTCCAATCTGGCTTATTAGCAAATCTTCTCTTCATTATATATCGTCTCCTTATAATGCTTATTAATATAATCTACTCTTGTAAATTAATCTCTATTTCCCTAATCGATCTGTCATTTTTAACTACAATTTCTGCAGATATCTTGTCCACCTTAGAAAAAAACTTTTCTTTCACGTTTCCAATTTTTTTATAAGCAATATTTAGCTCTTCCTCAGAACTAAATTTACCAATAGTCATATGTGGTATAAATTCAATCTGACTTAACCACTGTGGCTTATACGCCTTAAGTATTCCATCATATAATCTACTGTGAATTTCTCTTATTTCTTCTTTGCCTTTCTTTACCTCTAAACATAAATATAAACTTGAATCACTGCTAATTTTTATTATTCCTTCAAGTTCCACATTAAAGGGCTTTACACCCTTTAATGCTTCATTCATCCAATTCCTCAATTGGTACTCTTTAATTTTACTTTCAAAAGGAAAGACTAACGTTATATGAGGGCTCACATTATTTACAAAAGGATCATAAGTTTCTCTTATTTCATTAATTGTATTTATATTTTGAAACTCTGGAAATATCATTATACATCTTTTTATATCATTACCCATAGCTACTCCTATCCAGATATATATTATAAATATATAAAGTTTATTCTAGCTTAAACTAAAAATTTATTGTAATTTTAATTATATATATAACTATATCTATATTAATTTTCTATAACAACTATTGATATTAAATTATCACTCAGTAGTTATTATATTATTTTACTTTTGGAAAAGATACTCTCTATGTAATACCCAAGTATTAGTCTCCCACCTATAAATACATACATTATCAAAATAGCCATGAAAATTGCATGGATACTTATTTACATAATTCCAAAGATCATAATATATGGTTTTTATTCTTTTTGAACTTATGGTAATATGAAATATTTTATCCTTACCATCTTTATTAGTAAATTCAATATAAGGAATCCTACTCATTTTACTAATTAATTCATCGTGAAGAGCCTTTCCCTCTTCACTCATTATCATATCCATATATATCACTCTATCATCAAAGTGATTATAACCGTTAATCTCTAAAGGCTCTCTTTTATGAGATATACAATAATTTTCTATAGATTTCTCTAGTTCTTTAATATCTCCATCATATTCAAAGGGGGCTTTTATAGTAAAATGTGCAGGTAATTTTGAAGACTTAGCCTTAAACTTATCATAAACTTCTTTTCTAAGGTTATTGTTAAAATCTCCTGCTTCTCCCTTTATAACGGAAACAATAACGTATCTCATTTTATCACTTCCTAACTCCACTTTCTATTATTGAAAAACCCTTCTCTTCACAATCTATTTCAGCTTTTGCTCCATAAGGAATTGTAATCATAGGTGCTGTGTGTCCAAAATTCACATTAAATAGTATTGGTAAATCTTTTAGTTTCAATTCATCTCTTATGACCTTAATAAAAGCTTCCTTATACTCATTATAATAAACATTATCATAAGGTTTTCCAAAAACTATTCCATTTATATTTTGTAAAATTCCTTGAGCTCCATAGTTTCGTAGCCAATATTCCACATAAGTAGGTTCTGGTTTATCTTCTGATGTTTCCAAAAACAATATTCCATCTTTCCACTTGTCACTACTTGGCCATACTTCAGTTCCTTTTAATATTTCTAATACATCAATACAACCACCTATTAAATGTCCTTGAACCTTTCCACTTCCTTGTAATAATTCATATTCCATATTTTTATTTACTTTTCTTGGAATAAATTTATTCTCTATTTGCCAAGGTAGATGTTCACTTGTCCAAATTTCTGATGGTCTAATATTACCAATAACATCATTAGTAAATAATACTCTATTTATATAAAACTTAGTATAGTCAAACATTTTTATATTTTCTGCAAATTCAGAAAGTACCGCAGGTCCATAAAAGCTACAAATTCCAGCTTTCATACATATAAAATGTGTAACTGTACTATCAGAATAACCAATAAAGATTTTGGGATTATTTCTTATTACTTCGTAATCAATATAAGGTAAAATTCTTATGCTTTCATCGCCCCCGATACAAGAAAAAATACCTTTAATCGAAGGATCTTTAAAAGCTTCCATCAAATCCTTTGCCCGTTCTTCTGGATTATTGTATACATATTCTGTACCCTTAAGAGTTGTCTTCATTTCAATAACTTGAAGCCCAAAATCTTCTTGGAGTCTTTTTTTCCCAACTTCATATCTCCAAAGAATATTTTCATCTCCTGCTCCGCCCCAAGATAGACTTATAGTTGCAACTTTATCTCCTTCCATTAACATAATGGGTTTTTTAAGTCCCATGGAGTTTAAATCATTTCCTTCATTGTTTTTATAATCTGATTTTAACACATCTTCAAAGTTTTTTTCCATTTTTTAACTCCCTCCTACCTAATGCTTATAGGTTTATTTATACTTGCTCCATCATCTAAAGTATATATTCTGCAAACTTTATTAAATAAATGAGGCTGTATTGATGGATAAGTAAGATTTTTAGGTTGATTATCGAATAAGCAAATTTCCCCAATTTCCAAGTTAGGAAGTTCACCTAACTCCTCAATATCGGCAAAGAAAAGTGCCCCATAGGATTCATCATATTCATCAGTGTCATTACTCTCCCTTACAACAGAGTATATATTTACAGGATTAAGTTTAAATTTTATAGCTCCTGTTTCTTCTCTCAATTCTCTATTTGCAGTATCCTTTATACTTTCATTCTCTTCTCTATGTCCTCCTGGAATCTCCCAAGTATCTCTTTCTTTATGCTTTACAAATATCCATTGATTCATATATCTTGCCATTATTACTGCAAATTTCAATTTATAATCATCTATTTCGCTAAATTTATAAAAATTAACTTTCATTATTCCACTCCTTACCAATATAAGATTACTCTATAAACAGAGTTCTTAGCTTCTCCGAAGGTTACTAACAGAATTCTTAGTGTCAATTTATTTGATACTTAGAAGTCGTTGTCCTTTAGGGAAAATCGTTATCCAGGGACGTACCAGCTCTTAACTCCCACTTTTAAAAAAGAAGGAGTATTAGAGCTGGTAGTCATCGGATTAACCTTTATTATATATTACAATAAACTTACAGTATTAACAAATGAATAATAACTTTTAATAAATGTTTTATGTAAAATAAAAGCACTAAAGATATCTTTTATCTTAGTGCTTTTTTAATTTAATCCTTAATTACATATTTACAGTGAAACTTTTAATGCTTGTACTATTATTTATAGAACTCCTGTGTAGCATAGTATCTATTCCCAGCTTTATATACACCAACACCTATACTTGTAAAGTTAGGGGATAGTATGTTTTCTCTATGTCCTTGTGAATTCATCCAATTTATCATAAATTGATTTGCAAGTTCATTTATATCAGATACTCCACCTATATAAGCTATATTCTCTCCCCAAGATCTATAAGAAATACCGTCCCTAGCCATTTGTGCTGTTATAAGCTCACCCTCTAGATTTTTATGGTCAAAGTAATTTTTATCTCCCATATCCTTTGATTTTATTCTTGCGTATTTCTCCATAAGACTACTGTAACTTAGGGTGCTCATACCCGCTCTAGCCCTCTCTTCATTTACTTTTGTAAATATAAGCTGTTCTATTTGTGATGAAAAATCACCTGTAACTGTTGTAGTCGGTGTAGTTGATTTAGATGGTGTATTCACTTTTTCCTGAGAAGGTACTGATGACTTTTCAGTATTACTATAAGAATTACCTTCAGTTATTTCTTCTTGATTATTAACTGTAGTATTAGAACTTTCTTTTTCCTCTAAATTCCTTCCTTCATCATTATTAACTACATTTTTATCATTTTGTGAATTATCAGCTTGTCCACTACCTCGAGATAACCTAGTATCTTTACTAAGGTTTATTTCTTCATTACTGTTTTTATCTTCTTCATTTACTTCATCATATAAAGCAATTTCATTTCTCTTGTCCCCTATTGTGTCTTCTTTTTCATCTACACTTTCAATAGCTGAATTATTAATGTACTTAGAATTATTTTGTAAAGTTAATCCTACCAGTGCAGTGCCTGCTAATGCTCCACATATAATTAATATAATAAGTTTCCTCTTCATTAGTATCACTCCTTTTAATTCCCTTATTATTTATTTATAACATAAAATATAGAATTTTTTATTAGTAGAACACTTCCTATGATTCTATAATAATTAATAATTTCATATTATTTACTTATAATAACGTTCCTCTCTTCTATAAATTTTTCTACTAACTATAATACAAATGCTATAATTGTTACACTTTTTCAGGTTAATAAATGAATATAATCTATATATAAATTTTAATTTATTTAGAAATTTATTATTCTTCACCTATGAATAGCCACTTAATTGCAATTATATTTAACTAAAAATTCATATAATTCATTTTATTTATATTATATAATTATTTTATAACCTTAAATTAATTATGAGGGGGAACTATAAATTTGGATATCATTGTAATTAGACATGGTCAATCAAAAGCAGACATATTAAATGTTCATGAAGGAAGAGCAGATTTCCCATTAACAGAACTTGGGTATAAGCAAGGTTTAGCTATGTCAAATTTTTTATCAATAAATTATAATATTGATAAAATTTATTCCAGTCCGTTAAAACGTGCTAGTGAAACTGCTAAAATATTAGCTAATGCTACTAACATTCCTATTATATATGAAAATGGACTTATGGAATTTAATAATGGACTATTAGCAGGGTTATCTAGAGAAGAGGCAAATGAACGCTATCCTGAACCTGCTATAAGATGGCCTCACACATCTATGTATGGAATGGAAAGTATGATAGAATTCAGAGCTAGGGCTGAATCCATATTATCAAAGATAGTTAGCGAAAACTCCTCTGATTCTACTATAGCCATTGTTGCTCATGGTGGCATTATAAATATGCTTTTTAGAAGTTTTCTTGAGCTTCCTATAAATTCACAACTTTTTATATCTACAGGTGATACTGGAATACACCACTGGCAGATAACTAGCTGTTGTCATAGAATAATTTATTCAAATAAATTATCTCATTTAGATACCTTAGATAGTAAATAATCTATTAATATAAGTTATGAAAGGAAATAAATGATGATATATAAAGAATTAAAAATAACTGACTTAGTTCCTGAACTATTAAATGATTTTGATAGACATGAGAAAATATACAGAGCTTGGAGACTAAGAGATGATGGAAGTGAGTATCTAAAAGATATCTATTATGAAGAGAATTGGGATAATAATGAGCTATTATGCATATGTAATGAATTAAAATCTACATTTGAAAAAGGTGGTTCAGTTTTTGCAGCCTTTGATGAAAGTAAATTAGTAGGATTTGCTTCCCTAGAAAATGAATTCTTTGGGAGTAAAAAACAATATATTCAATTGTCCAATCTTCACATTACAAACAGCCACCGCCATAAAGGTATTGGAAAAACACTATTTAACATGTGTATTGATAAAGCTAGAGAATTAAAGGCTAGTAAAGTTTATATCTCTGCCTCATCTTGTGAAAATGCTCAAACCTTTTATAGGTGTATGGGATGTATACTAACTAAAGAAGTAAATAAAAAGCTATATAATCTTGAGCCCTTTGATTATCATATGGAATATATCTTATAAAATATATTATATTTAACTCAGTATAAAATGCTTAAAAGGAAGTAGATTAATTAAACATGTAATTAATCTACTTCCTTCTATTCAATAGGTAAATAAATTCTAACTTTGGATGTTCAGAAACTTCTTCTATATAGGCTATCTTCTATGCTTCAAGGCCCCATATCTGCCTCATTTCTTCACAGTTTTTAAGAAGTTCTTCAAGTTTTCCCTGTCCTTCAATTTTTCCATCCTTCATAACTAAAATTTTATCTGCATTCTTTAATGCTACATGTCTATTAGAAACCACTAAGGCCGTTATATTTTTCCTTTCAAACATCCTATCCCAAAGCTTTATTTCTGTTTCTATGTCTAAGGCACTAGATATATCATCAAAGACATATAAATCAGCCTTTCTTGCAAACATTCTTGCCACAGCTACTCTTTGTCTTTGACCTCCGGAAAGTTTTACTCCTTTAGAACCTATCAAGGTATCTATTCCATCCTTAAAATTCTTAATATCCCTATCTAAAACTGCTGAATATATAGCTTGCTCCAATTTTTCTCTTTCATCCTTTAGTCCTAAAAGAACATTATTTTTAATAGTATCACTAAATAGGTTAGAATTCTGAGATGTATAAGCTACTATTGGGGGTGTTAGCTTTTCACTATTATTTTTAACTTCTTCATTATTTAGATAGATTTTTCCACTATCTACAGGTAACATTCCTAAAATAGATTTTATAAGAGTTGTCTTCCCTGCTCCAATTCTTCCTGTAACTACTACGAAATCACCCTTATTTACTCTTAAGTTAATATTTTCTATACCACTAGTTTCATTATACTTATAGGTTAGTTCCTTAACCTCTAAACTCTTAAATTCTATATCTTCCTGTTTACATTTCTCTTCAACTAATTCACCTTTTAGATATAATGAATTATGAGCTAATAACTCTTTTTCCATATTTTCATCTAAGAGTTTAAACATCCTCTTAAAGGCAATTCCCCCTTGCTGATACCTAGCAAAAATTTCTCCAAGGAAGCCTGCAAAATCAGCTACAAAGGGAAGATAATATAGAAATAGTGAAAAATCTCCTACTGAAAAGCTCCCTTCCAGCATATATTTACCTGTTAATAGCAATATAAATCCAGTACCAATAGTTACAGCATTTTCATATATAGCATCCATGATATTTACAAAAATCTTATCACGCACCATATATTTCATTCTTTTTTCATTAAGATTATTTAGATTGTTAATTATATACTTCTCACTTTCAGATATCTTTATGGCTTCTATTCCAGTAAATATTTCCCCGATAGCCCCTGATACATCACCAGTTGCTTCCCTAGCAGTAGTCCTGTATTTTGAAATATACTTCATAGCCTTTTGTGATAATAATATTACTATAACTAAAGGAGCAAAAATAAATAAAGTTACCTTTACATTTATGGTTAATAAAATAATTAGTGCTCCTAAAGCAAATAATCCATCCCCAATTATATCTAAGGTGAAGCTTATAACCGTCTCAATCTCTTCTATATCATCTCTAAAACAGTTCATAGACTCACCTAAAGAAGTCTTATTTCCAATTAATGGATTACTTATAATACACTCTAGTAGATTTCTTCTAAGTAATCCACTCATAGAAAATCTATGGTTAGCATCTACTCTTCCGCCCATAGCTATAATAATTGATCTAGTTAATGCTACTACTAAAATTAATGCCATAAGGCTTAGAATTTCACTATTCAACCCTCCACTTTTCTCTAAGACTTCAAAAAATCTCTTAGTAATTAAACCAGGTATCAGTGGAAACATATGAATTGTTATCCATAAAAAGCAGTTGAGTAAATAATACCACGGTCTATACATTATCATCTTACCAATATACTCAAGCACTGGAATTTTCTCTTTTTTACTTTTTATCATGCCAGCACCTCCTCCATACCCTTTTGTAGTAAATTATAAAATTTTGAATTATTATCTTTATAAAGTTGATTTCTATTGCCGTACTCTACAATTGTTCCTTCTTCAAGAATCAAAATGCTATCTGCTCTCCCAACTGTTCCAAGTCTATGAGCTATAATTATACAAGTCCTATTTTTCAACAGTTTATTTAGTGCATTATCTATAAGTCCTTCAGTGATTGGATCAAGTTTTGAAGTAGCTTCATCTAAAATAACTAATTTGGGATTTTTAAGAAACACTCTTACAAAAGCGAGAAGTTGAGCTTCTCCTGAAGATAAGCCACTACCACCATTATCTAGAATAGTATTTAGTCCTTGGGGTAAATTATTAAGCCATGGCATTAATCCAATATCTTCAATGATATTAAGTATAGTTTCATCTTTAATACTAGGATTAAATAGTGTGAGATTTTCTCTAACTGTTGCATGAAAAATTTGTACTTCTTGAGTAACATAACTAATATTCTCCATTAAACTTTCTTTAGTGAAGCTCTTTAAATCCTCTCCATTAAATCTAATATTTCCACTACATACATCATATATCCTCACAATTAACCTCGCTAAGGTAGTTTTACCACTCCCAGTATGACCTAGTACTCCTAAAATAGTATTTTTTTCTATATTAATATTTATATCTTTAAGTACAGCTTCTCCATCTTCATAACTAAATGAAACTCCATCTATAGCTACATCAATAGAATCTTTACTATTTAAACCATTAGCGCCATACTTTATTGTGCTTTTAATTTGCAAAAGCTCTTTTACACGCTTAATACTCGCTTCAGCTCTTTGAAGTTTTTGCATCTGTGATCTGATTTCTTCTAGTGGATTAGCCATAAGCTCAACATAGTGAAATATTAAATATACAGTACCAAAGGATATTAATGAATTCCCATAAAAATAGGCTGAAAGTATTAATGCTGCAGCATTACCTAATGCAAAGACAATTATGTTAGCTATCCACATATAATAATGGCATAAACTGGCTTTTATTTCAACGGGCAGCATTTTTCTGAATAATTTATATAAACTATTCATAGTATAATTTTTACTGCCACAAGTATTTATATCTTCCACACTAGTAATCTGTTCTCCTAAAAAACCATACAACTGTGCACTATATTCCCTTGATTTTTCCCAATGCTTTGATGAATGTTTTTCTATATATTTCATTACAACCATATCCAAAATTGCAATCATGGTTAATGTTAATCCAATCCTCCAATCTTCTTTATATAGCAATAAAATTATTCCTATTAAAAGTCCTAAATTTGATATAAATTGCAATACAAAAGTGGAGAAGAAACTAAATAGCGCATTTACATCTCCATCAACCCTTTCAAGCATCTCTCCTGATTGATGTGTTTTATGGAAATCCATATCTAAGTTTATACAGTGCTCTATTAAATCTCCTCTTAATGCATTAGTTGCTCTCCATCCAACCTTTTCACTTATATAAGTTGATATAATTTTAAATACTTGCCTTATAATTCCAAAACCTATAAATAATAGAGCTGCTATTACTAAATTTTCTCTGCCCAGATTCTCTGTTACAGCATCAATATAATATCTCAATATTTGTGGATTCGCTAATTGTATTACTAAGTTAATAACTAATATAAAAAATAATAGTATTACCATATTTTTTTGCTTTTTTAAGTACTTATATAATAATCCAAAGTAATCTTTTATTGGCAACTTCATTGTCATCACCCCTTTCAATTGATTATGTTGAAACCATTTCTTCAATTAACTTATTTTATGATTAACATCTATAGTCTAATTTTTTACGTAATATTAAACTACGGATGTTAATCAATATTTTTAAACCCAACGTCCTCTTTCCATTTTATCTTACATATGTTAATTTATATTAATATCTTTACTTTACCTCATAAATTAGGTGTTCACCCTTTTGAAAAATCATATGAAGATTTTTAAATCCTGCTTCTTTCAATAGCCTTTTTTGCGTAGTTAATGCAAAAGGAATATCTATATGATAAAGTTTAATTTTTTCATCACCTTGTTCTTTTAATAAGTCAACTCTTTGTTTGAGCCACTTTTTTTCATAGTATTTACTTACCACATAGTCTCCTTCTATATACCTTCCCTCTTCCTTCAATGCTAATTTTATTTTCTTATAAAGTTCTAACTTTTCATCATATAAGAAGTGGTGCATAGTCATTATTCCAACCACATAATCATATTTCTTTATCCCAAAGTCTTCCTCTAAGTAAGATGCGATAATTATATTTATTTGGTTCAATTTATTCTTATATTTTTCTTTAAGAATTTTTAGCATTTCTTTAGATAAGTCTATACAAGTTACTCTAGCATTAGGAGCCTTATTGAATATTTCTTCTAACTCAAGGCCTGTACCACATCCTAAATCAAGGATTTCAATAGAATCCTCTGTATATTCCACAGTAGATGAAACTAACTTGTAGTATTCTTCAAAGGAATTTAAGGCGTCTTCCATATGCTTTTCATATCCTTCAGCCCTTAAATTGAAAAAACTCCCCATTTCTTCTATTTCACAATTTTCACTCATATTATTGCCTACTTTCTGATTAAACTAACTTCATCTGTGTCAGCTCAAGTCCCTTTAAAAAGCCTAAGTTCTCATAAACCTCCTCAGCTTCATTTCCTATATCAACATACAGCCTAACTACAGGATACTCTTTCTTTAGAATAGTAAGTGCCTTTTTTAGCATCTTAGTTCCAATCCCCCTGCCTTCATAGCTTGGCTTAACAGCTATCTGAGATATTAAAGGCCATTCCTGCCAAAGTGATACATAACAAACTCCAACTAGCTCATTAGTCTTTCCATCATATACAAGGGTAGAAGCTCTATTTAGCATGTCACTGTCTAAATAATCATCAAAGTATTCTTTTACCCAACCTGTATATTCATCTAGAGTATAACTACTATGAAGATTCACATTGTTTTCAAAAGCCTCATAAAGTAACTTTCCTATTTCTCCTTGATTTTCTCTTTTAGGTAAATTCGCATAAAAACCTTCTCCCCACATAATATTGAATTCTTCTGTCGGTCTTATCATCCACCTACCGCTTTCAATTTTCTTAAATCCTATTTTCTCATAATTTTCAACTAAAGATGGTTGTACTATATCCGCAAGTATATCCTTTGTAGTATCTGACCAAAAAACTAGAATTTCTTTAAGTCTTTCTAATAATAAATCTACATTTGAATAGGGAGATATAATGAATAATTCTGATATATTATTAGGTTCTATAAACACTCCACCTATTTTTTTATCATCTTTAATAATCCAAAAGCATTCATCTTCATCATCAACTACAGTTCTCATTACGTCATAACTTTTCTTAAAGAAGCCATTAGCAATGTTCATCTGTGAGTAAACTGTATAGTAATCAGTGAACCCTTTATTATCAGCCCTTTCTAGTCTATATCCATCCCTTAATTTATAACTTAATATTTCCTTTGACCACTTTTGAAATTTCATATACTATACCCCCTTAAGTATCTGTTTAAATCATTTTAATAATGAAAATTATCTAATAATTTTATTTAATTAACCTCTTTATTTTTTATCTACTAACAAAGCTTTTACACCATTTGCTAGATTATCTTGCCAATCATAATAAAGATGAGCACCTATAAACGTTTCAGAAGTTACATTGTATCCCTTACTTTTTAATGTAGCTATCATTCTGTTGTTTGCCTCTACATGACCTTTTGAAAATCCCTCTAGGCTTCCCATATTTAAATAGAAGTCTATTGGTAATACCTCTGAATCCTTGTATTCCTCTATTAGTTTACTATTTCCTTCAGAATCAAGTTGTATTTCTCCCTTATCATCAATAAACCATGCAAAGGCTCCTGATTGTGATAGAACATTTCCGAATACATCAGATCCATTAAGTGCTGCATAAGCTGCAAATTGTCCACCTAAACTTAATCCTGTAATAATTGTGTTTTTAGGATTTTTTGTCACCTTATAGTTTTCCCTAATCCAGGGTAATATATCTTCTGTAATAAATTCAAAATATTCATTATTACAAATTAATTCTTTTGCTCTATTATCTGAGCTTTCAATAAATACAGCACAGGTAGGACTTATATGCCTATCACCTATAAGATTATCTAGTATTTTAGGAGCTTCTACTAAGTTTATATATTCCCATCCATCAGTAAACACCATTAGATTGTTATCACTTCCATCTTCTTCATATCCATAAGGGGTGTATATCCAAACTCTTCTTTCCTTTTTATCTGACTTAAATTTAAATCTAGACATATGAATTTTTCCTATCTTATTATCAGTTCTTTCCTTTGTCCATATTTTTTCTTTAGCCTCAGGCATCTCAATTATATTTTCGGTAGGTACAAGAAGCGCTATATCTTCTGGATTTTCCTCATCTCTTACAGGTGTATAAGTTTTAGGATTAAGAGGATCTATGATTACATCTTCATCCCTCCACTCATACTCTTCATTAACATTTGCTATCAATGTATATAAACAACGAGCTTTTTTAGATAAAATAGCACTTCTATACCATAAATCACTATTGCCTAATCTATATAAATTAGTTTTTTTATCGCCTTCTCCGAACATCCATCCTCCAAAGATTTCACTGAAAACAAATATATTATCAATTTCTCTATCCTGTCTCCAAATTACAGTTACAATTGAATTTTCTTCATCTCCCTCTATGTCTTCAATAAGAGGAGCCCCTTCTCTTTCGATCTTTTTCCAAAATACATCTATAGCATTATCATTTCCAGAATTCGTATCCTCTTCAAGTTTTAATATCATCGGACTTAATATTTTTTTATTCTTCATAATTAATTTAGCAATAAGGTTATCTAATAGATACCTCAATCGCTTCCCCCCTTCAATTTAAGTATATTTTAATTTATTCTTTATCTAAACTTACTGAATTTAACTATTTACTACTAGCTAAATTTCCATTTTAATACGTTACTTCTTTATGTTTGTATATAGAATTACTAAATAACCAAATCCTACAAACCCTCATGAACAGAAGAACTATTTAACTAGTTGTATAGTTCTATATTTGAATAGTTTCATATGTAAATTTATGTATATGAAACTATTTAAAATTTAATCGTTATGAGATTGAATATCCATTACTATAAATTTAAATTCTTCATCCTCAATATACTCATCACATTTTTTAAACCCTAGCTTATTAAATAGCGCTAAGGATGGCTCATTGTTTTCTTCAATCTCCACATATATTCTGTTTATATCCATGGTATTAAATATATAGCTCATGGCTATCTTTATAGAGTCATAAGCTATGCTTTTCCTCCAATATCTTTTATCACCTATGGTAACTCCCATTTCCCCCTGCTTTGCAACTGTATCTATACTAAAGAAGTTGACAAAACCTATAAAATTTTCATCATTATCGGTGATTATAAAATACCTATACATTCGATCTTCTAATTTCTCATTGATTACATTTCTTTCAAAGTTATCACAATAAATTTTACATTCTTGAATTAATTCCCTACTATTACTTGGTATAGGTCTTGGATCATACCTATTAATTTCCTTGTCAATTCTACAAGAAAACAAATTAATGATATCTCCTTTTTCTATGTCTCTTATCCTAATTTTCTTATCCTCATAATAAGTCACTATTAAATCCCCCTTTTTCTACTTTATCTTTTTACTTTTTTAGAAATCCCCTTATTGAGCAACAAAAAAGCTGTAAGAAAGAATCTCTCTCTTACAGCCAAATCTAACATTTTTATTTTACTTAGTTAATATACTAAATCTCTAATTTAGTATATATCATCTACTTTACCCAGTATATACAGATAAAGTTTCATATTATTATATATCCTATAAATTCAAAGACACAGCAAAGTATTAAATATGTTACCATATTTACTCATACTTTAAGTACTTCTTTACATTTAAAAATATATATTAACAAATATTATTATAAACTTAGGACACCTTGTAAATCACAAATTATTTAAAACATAAATAATTGTGGAATTCACTAAAAATAATCCTATAAAATACCCTTCTTAAGATTCACATCTTAAGCAAAGCTAATTATAATAATTAAGTAAAATTTAGAAATAGCTCAATAAGATTGATTTCATTTCAATTGTTTTAAAAAGAAGTATCACAAAAAATCCTATAGATGTACTATAGACCTATAACGTAAACAAAACCTCTTTTAATTTAAATATTTTCTTTTCTCGAAAATTTAACTAACAATTGATTCTAATCAACATCTCATTGTCCCCTTCCTAAATTTAAAATTACAAGTATAATTTACCATAATAAATATATATAGTCAATACAAATATTCCTACTTCACATCTATTAAACCCAATTTTTTAAGTTCATCTATATTTAAAGCTTTATTATAGGGTAATTCAATACTACCTTCATTAACTAATTTAATTATTTTCTCTTTATATGGTGATTCCAAATTAACTCCAGTTATCTCCCAGTTATTATCCACTTGTGGAGATATAATACCTTGATTTTTAATATATTCTACTATCATATCTCTAATTGTATTAGAAGATTTCCAAATATAATTATTCTTTGCTAATTTCCTACCTTTTAAATTTGCAAAATAGCAATAATCACTGGTTGCTAATTTTAATTTTTGATTTTCTTTCACTAAATCACCTTTGAAAATTAAATCTACAATTCGATGACCTACTGGTTTAGAAATATCTACTTTATAATTTACTCCAGCAAAAAATTCATGTTGATATCCTGGAATATCCATGGTAAAGCTTATAGAAATATCTCCTGGCTCCCACTGATTGTAAGCTGAAGCAGCCCATTCCATATAATTCTTTAACTCTTTCCCAGTAACTTCTACTACATAAAGAAAAGTAGTAAACTTATATACATTGAAAATATGTCCATATGTAATAACACCTTTTTTTATATTACTATCATCCCTAATTAAAGAAGTTGATGTAACATCTGCACCAGAATTTATAAGCTGAACCTTATTTATCAACTCTATAAGTGGAGTATCTCTAAGCCGTCCTTCAGGTATAAAGTTTATCTCATCCTTTGGTTGAAAATCTTCTGTGGCTTCTCCTATTACTTCTGTGACAAAATCCATAGTTGTTTCATGTGCTTTCTTAATAACTGGTAATTCACTTAACTCTTCACTAGGATAATACGCCTTCATGGATACAACTTTCACTTGTCCATCTATAACATGATTATTATTGTCCAAGGTTAAATCAAAACGAATTACTTCCTGTCCACTATCTGTAGCCCCTCCAATGAGCGTTTTTCCTCTTTTTTCTTTTACTGTTATATGAAAATGCCCAACTACTAGTACATCTATCTCCGGACATAATCTCAATATTTTTTCAGCTGCATCTCTTTCATTCTTCTTATCATGTTCTGAAACCATGCTTGCATGAGCCATAACCATTATAATATCTACTTTATCCCTAATTTCACTTACATACCTATAGGCAGTTTCACCAAGATCATGAAAATTCAGATCCTTCACTAGATTTCCTACCCATCTTGGTACATTGGGAGTAGTTAACCCTATAATTCCAACTCTCACTCCACCACAATTTATAATTGTATGTGACTTTACAAAGTCTTCACCACTTTCTCTATGGGCTACATTTGCTGAAAGAAATGGAAAGTTACTTTGCTTTTCAAGAGATTTTATTAAATCAAGTCCAAAGTTAAATTCATGATTTCCCAATACCATAGCATCATATCCCATAAAATTCATAGCAGAAATCACAGGATGTTTTTCATCCTTTTTATTACTATACATTTCATCTGTTAACGTATTTCCTTGAATTATATCTCCATTATCCACTACCAAAGTATTAAGATTTTCACTCTTAACTTGCTTTATATAAGAATAAATACGATTCATTCCACTATCATTGAAGCTTTCACCCTTATCATAGTTATATCCTAAAATGTTTCCATGTATATCTGTAGTTGCTAAGATTGTAATTTTCTTATTCTTTGTTGTAGTGATTCTATTCATTTATATTTAATCCTCCAGCTTAAAACATTAATTATTAATAATAATTTTCTCAACAATAACTTCTTAATTTAATTTTTTCTTATTATAATTATATCATTTGCTTCTGTATAATATATACTTTAACATGGTATCTATCTTTTTCTCCATAAATAAAAAACGCATCTAAACACAGACACGTTTTCACTACTATAATTTAAAAATAGATTTTCCTATAGTTGTTTTTAGCTTAGTAGCTTCCATTATAATACCATATAAAATATTTACAATTACATATATTACTAAAATTCCTAATACTTTGTCTCCAAATCTATATCCAAAAGGCATTAATATTAAATTAAATAAATAGAGTAATGCAAAACTTACTAATAAACTTATGCTCTGATCAATTATATTAGCACCTAGTTTGGTTAAAAATCCACCTTTCTTTTTAACATTTTCATTAGAACACTCTTCTGCCTTTTCAGCTTCATCTATATGCTCTAATACTTCTTCATTTTCTAAAGTTGCTTCCATGTTTTCTTGTGTTTCAGCTATAGTTTCTTCAGTTACATTTTCCTCTTCTATACTTTCATTATCACTTTTTATATTTTCTTCATCCTTTAACATCCAATATCCTCCTTAAATAATAATTATAAACTCTCTGATAAATATACTATACTTTAAATTATCTGTAAATTAATTCTATGTAAACTTAGTATGAATTTACATAGAAAATTAACTTTTTAATTCTATATTTAAAGCTATAGTGTAATTTTTCTATTTCACTATAGCTTAACTTTTATTATTATATTAAAATTTAAATGTTATTTTTAGTATTCATTTCTCTAAATAACTTGTATAAGTAATATAGATTTATAAAAACTATTATTGCATTAGCTATAGCTACGGGATATGCTCCAATAATCAGCCCGTATATTACAAATAATATACATCCCATTAAATTAATAAATCTTAGCTTAAATATTTCCTTCATAAACATAGAAATAGTAATTAGTATAGATGCTAAATAACCTATCCACTCAATCAATGTATCATTAAACATAGAACTCCTCCTAAAGTTTATTATATTCATTAATAAATAACAAATATCCACTATAAATACTAATAAAACTAATGTTTTAAAAAATATGTTTATTTATAGTTTCTCTATTATATATTTTTTTATTTATATAATAATTATTTTTTATTTTAGTTTTTAGATTTTTATCTCTTATATAACAATGTAGATTAATCCTTAGATTTAAAACAAAAAATATAAAAACTATCTCAAATCAAAGACTTAAGATAGTTTTTATATTATAAATTTTTATACTGTTATAAACTGATATAATGATACACTAATTTATAAAAAAGTTATAATAATTATCTATTATACTTACTCTTATAAATTATTAATTATGTTTTCAACAATTTTATTAAATATGTTTTTAAATTCATCTTGATGCTCTTCACCTTTTGATAAATTGCTTATACTACTTATCATTGGTAATTCACCTAAAAGATTTAAATCTAGATTTTTCAAGAACTTTTCTGTATCCTCTCCATTAAATAATTTAATTTTTTTATCACAATCAGGACACTTAATATAACTCATATTCTCAATAACGCCTAAAACTTTTATATTTAATTTTCTAGTCATATTAACTGCCTTTGCAACTATCATAGATACAAAATCTTGAGGAACAGATACCATTACTATTCCATTTATCGGAATATCTTGCATTACAGTTAGTGCTACGTCTCCTGTTCCTGGTGGCATATCAACAACTAAATAGTCTAATTCTCCCCAAATTACATCTGTCCAAAACTGCTTAACCATTCCACCAATCATAGGACCTCTCCAAATTACAGGATCTTCTTCATTCTCTACTAGCAGATTTAACGACATAACCTTTATTCCTTCTTGAGATTCAATAGGATATATATTTTTACCATCCGCCATAGCTTTTTGTCCTGTAATTCCAAGAAGTCTTGGTATACTTGGCCCTGTAATATCTGCATCTAAAATCCCTACTTTATATCCTTTTTCCTTTAATTGTCTTGCTATTAAAGTAGCCATGGATGATTTACCAACGCCACCTTTTCCACTCATAACTCCAATAATTTTTTTAACATTGTTTAAAGGATTGTTCTCAACTCCACAACTTCCTTTATCTTTATTGCATCCACCATTGGATGGACATGTATCACATGTTGACATAAAATCATCTCCTCATTATTATTGGTATTTACTAAATTTATATTACTGCTGTTTTAAATTGTTGTCAAATGCCAATAATCATATTTATTATGATCCTATATGAATAAATTAAATTTTTGTCTAGCATATTATAAAATTAAAATGTAACATCTAAAAATTACTGTAATAATCCCTAAAGGACAACGACTTCTAAGTATCAAATAAATTGATACTTAGAAGTCTGTTAGTAAGCTTCAGGGGGAGAAAAACTCCCTCTAAAGCAAAGAACTATGTTTATATCATTAAAACATTTAATTTTATTCCCAAGTTTCACTACAGTAACTACATAATCTTTTATTGTCTAAACACTCCCTATTACCACATCGTATACATTCTTCATATCCTTCATCATAATAACTAATTTCATTTTCAAAATTATATTCTTCTCCTAAATTGTCTTCTGGTAATACATAATTATTCATCATATTTTCCTCCTAATTTTAATATTCCTTACTCCATAGAATTTAATAATATATTTTCCTGTTTTTAATATATTTATACTTAACAAACCATTTTATAATACAATTCACTATTGTGAAATGTTAAGAATTTCAGAAATTATTATATGGCTTATTTCTGCTAGTTACTATTAGCAAAACCTTTAATTTATTATGTAATAAATTGTTGGTTTTTGTAGTTATAACGTTTTCTGATAGACTGATTTTATTTATTTTAATTTATAATAAGAGTTATATACTAATATTTATTATGTTATCCTATATAAGGAATTGTTGCGTATTTTCACGTAACTACAACTATCATAAAATTCATTCATAAACATGAATTGATTTTACAGTGTATAAGGGGGATTACAATGAAAAAGACTAGATTCCTCAGTATTGGACTATCTTTAATACTATCCTTGTCCTTAATTGGATGTAGTTCAAAAAATAGTTCTACTAATACTGAGTCCAAAAAGAATGAAACTGCTCAACAACAAATAAAGGATGGAGGAACAATGATATTTTCTGCTAGAACTGATCCAAGTTGCCTAAATCCTTTTTTTCAACAAAACAGGGTTACTTATACAATAAACAATGCCTTATTTGATCCACTATATGTAGTTGATAAAGATGAAGTAAGATATTACTTAGCAGAAAGTATGGAAACTTCTGAAGATAAACTTACATATACATTAAAATTAAAAGATAATTTAACATGGCATGATGGTACAAAAATAACAGCAGATGATGTTGTTTATAGTGTAAATGTAGCTAAAGATGAAAGTCAGGGAATTGATGCTAGACAAACTTTTGTTATTGATAAAAAAGAAGTCCAAGCTAATAAAATTGATGACTTAACTGTTGAATTTAAACTTCCAAATACCTTTGCACCATTCTATATATCAATTGGAGATTTTAAAATAATTCCAAAACATATCTTTGAAGGTGAAAGCAATTTAGCAGAATCAGATAAAAATAATACTCCAGTAGGTTCTGGTCCTTTTAAATTTAAAGAATGGAAAAAGGGTGAAATGGTAACCCTAGAAAGATTTGATGATTACTATTTAGGAAAACCTCATTTAGATAGTGTGGTTTATAGAATAATTCCAGATGATAATACTTCAAAAATTGCTTTTGAAAATGGAGAAGTTTCTGCAGCATACTTAGCTGAAGATAAGTTTGAAACTTTCTCATCAGATGATAGGTTTAAAACTCATTCTTTTGATGAAGGAATGCTAAACTATATTATACTTAATGAAAAAAATGAAAACTTAAGTAAAAAAGAAGTTAGACAAGCTATATCCTATGCCCTAAATAAAGAAGAGATTTTAAAAACATCCTATACTAATTTAGAAAACACTGAAAAAGCTTACTCTATTTTAACTCCAAACACAAAATTCTATACTGATGATGTAGAAAAATATGATCAAAACTTAGAAAAAGCAAAAGAGCTTATGGAAAAGTCTGGTGTAGGTAATATAAAATTGAATTTTCAATACACTCCAAAAGATAGCAAAATTGCCATGGTTGTTAAACAACAACTTTCTGCTATCGGCATAGAAGTAGATGCTCAGCAAATAGATGACAATGTATACTTCTCAAAAATTCTTGGAGAACAAGAGAGAGATTACGATATACTTATAAATGGATATGTAATGGGAAATGATCCAGATGGATATTCTAGTGCTTATATGTCTAGTGGTAGCTTTAATGCTCAATGTTATAATAACAAAGAACTAGACAAGTTGTGGAAGGATGGAGCTTCTCAATCAGATGATGCAAAGAGAAAAGAATTATATGAAAAAATTCAAAAGACCATAGCTGATGATGCTGTAGTATACCCATTATATTATTCAAAGTCATTAATCGGAGTTGATGCTAAATTTGGTGGAATTGAAGATGCAAAATTAGTACCTATATATATGTTTGAAGATTTATCAAAAATATATATGATTCAACAATAAAAATATATTTCTATGGCTCATTTACTCTTTCCGGGTACTTGAGCCATTTTTACATAAGTTTTTTACATAGAAAGGATAGTATTATGAAAAATAAAATTACAAAGAGAATTTTACAAGCTATTCCTATGCTTTTATTTATATCCTTTGTATCTTTTTTACTTATGAATCTGGCTCCAGGAGATCCAGCTCAAGGATATATAACCCCTAAAATGTCAAAGGAGCAAGCAGATTTAATAAGAGTAAGTCTTGGACTGGATAAACCTATGCTAACTAGATATTTCTTATGGCTAAAAAATGTATTAAGTGGTGATTTGGGTTACTCCTTAGTTTCTAGACAAGCTGTAACTAGTGAAATTTCTTCAAGATTTTTTGCTACCCTTGGACTTATGGGTTCTTCCCTACTTCTAGCTATTTTAATATCAATTCCCCTAGGATTATATACGGGCATGCATAGAAATAAATTCTTAGACAGATTTACAAATATATTAAACTATATTGCAATCTCTATACCTAGCTTTTGGTTTGCAATGATATTACTTTCAATATTTTCTTTAAAATTAAAGTGGCTTCCTAGTGTTGGTATGAGAACTATAGGTGTAACTTCAACATTAGATGTTATAAAACACGGTATATTACCTACTATAGTACTCAGTTTTTCTAATATAGCTGTTCTTACAAGATATGTACGTTCTTGTACTATAACAGAACTAAAACAAGATTATATTGTTACCGCAATTTCCAAAGGTGCAAGTAAGAATAGAATTCTATTTAAACATATCATGAAAAATGCTCTTCTTCCAATGATAACAATTCTTGGAATGAGCTTACCATCTTTAGTTTCTGGTGCATTTATCACTGAAACTATCTTTGGATGGCCTGGTATGGGGAGACTTGGCATTAACTCAATAAAAGCCTTAGATTATCCAGTTATAATGGCTATGACTTTAGTTACCTCAATAATGGTTGTTATAGGAAATCTACTTGCTGATATTAGTTATGTACTAGTAGATCCTAGAATACGTAGGGGGGATGAAAATGTTTAGTGTTAGATTTAAAGAAAACTTTATAAGAGAGCTTAAAAAAAATAAATTAGGAATATTTGCTTTAATATGCTTAACTTTAATAATTATTTTATCTGTTTTTGCATTTTTGACTCCTTATAATCCCGATACTATTGATATGAGCAATCAATTTATTTCTCCAAATTTAAAAAATATATTTGGAACAGATGAACTCGGAAGAGATTACTTTACTAGAGCTTTATATGGTGCACGAATCTCCTTAATAGTAGGTGTACTCTCCATGATGGTATCTATATTCATCGGCACCCTAGTTGGTGCTATAAGCGGACTATTAGGAGGCAAAGTTGATGCTATTATAATGAGAATAATAGACATGTTAATGAGTATACCTCTATTCTTTTTACTACTAATAGTAAATTCCTATTTAAGACCAAGTATAACCAATATAATAATCATTATAGGTATATTTGGATGGATGAGTATCGCTAGAATAGTCCGTTCAGAAACATTATCTATAAAAGAAAGGGATTATATTCTATGTTCTAAAGCCTTAGGTAGCAATAATATAAAAATAGTAAAAACACATGTAATACCTAATGCTATTTCTACAGTAATTGTTGCAGCTAGCATAAATATAGCCGATGCTATACTTATGGAATCTTCTTTGAGTTTTTTAGGTCTAGGAGTACAACAACCAATGGCTTCTCTCGGAAGCATGCTTCAAACTGCTCAAGCCAGAATTGGTGATAAGACTTATTTAGCAATTTTTCCAGGTCTTATGATACTATTAATTGTATTAAGCTTTAATGTTCTTGGTGATATCTTGAGAGTAGCATTAGATCCATCTCAAGGAGAATAAATTTAAAAGAATACTTAGACTCCCTAGATATATAAAAGAAGCCTAGGTTAAATTAAAATTACCACTAACCTAGGCTTCTTTTGCTATATTATAAATAAATATTCCATAATAATTCTTAATAAGTTCTTATTTCAAGTTTTTGTTTCCCATAAATGTTAGACCTATCATTCCTTGTCCAGTGTGAGTTCCAATTATAGGACCTATAGTACTAATAATAATATCTTTTACGAGTTCCTTTTCTCTAATAATATTAGCAAGATACTCAGCTCTTTCTAAGCTATCTGCATGACCTATGATAATAGTTTGTTCCTTCAGGTTTATACCATCTTCTAGCATCTTATCTAGTAATTTCTCCAAGGATTTTTTTTCTCCTCTTACTTTAGATACATTCACTAACTTTCCCTCATAGTCAACACTCAATACAGGCTTTATCTTTAAGGTTGTCCCAATAATTGCTTCCACTGAAGAAATCCTTCCACCTCGTTTTAAGTGATGTAAATCTTCAACTGTAAACCAGTGACAAGTATTATTTCTATGTTCTTCTATCCACTTCACCAATTCCTCAATGGCTAAGCCTTCTTCTTTTTTCATTGCAGCATTATATACTAGAAGCCCTTCCCCAACTGAAGCTGAAAGAGAGTCAACTGATATAATTTTTCTTTCAGGGTATTCCTCTTTAAGGTCTTGTATCACTAATTGAGAGTTATTATATGTTCCACTAAGCCCTGAAGAAAATGCTATATATAAAATATCCTTTCCTTCCTTCAACAACTTTTCAAAGCACTCTCTATAAGTAAAATAATTTATCTGTGTTGTAACAGAAGTATCACCATTTTTTAGTCTCTCATAAAACTCATGGCTTGTCATTTCTCTCTCATCAGGATAGTGTGTATAAGTTTTATTTTCCATATCAAAGGCCATAGGTATAATGCCTATATTTATTTTCTCTATAATATCAAGAGGTAAATCTACCGTTGAATCTGTAATAATAACATAATCTTTCATATATTCTCCTCCTTTATAATTCATTTTTTCCATACTATATGTGCCTAAAATACTATTTTAACATTTTTTAAGCCTAATGTATATGAATAGATTTCTCAATTTGTTCATATAGTAACTAATTTTCTTGTATTTAAGCTATATAAAGCTTATTTATATTAAATTATACTCATAGGTAAGCTCTATATGTTCCTTTTCCACTTCAATTAAAGCTTCGAAAACTCTTTTTACATTTTCATCGCATACTTCATTCTTATATCTTTCATAATAGTAAACAGCATGCTCTTCTCTTTCCTTTGCCAATTTCAAAAGTGCTTCGTCACTATCATACTTGTCATAGTTTATTTTAGTCAAAGCAGGTGTTTTAGTAAAACCTCCTAATCCCATATGAACCTTTGAATGAAAAATTTCTATTTTCGATAAAGCCTGAAAAGCCTTAGAAACTTCTTCACTCTTTGCTTTTTTAGCTGCTTCTTTATAAAACTCTCCATTAAATATTTCAAGCTTAACGGCATGGTCTAAAATTCTTAATGTGTTTATATCTAGCTTCTTACTATCTACTTCAATAACTTCATCATCACCACTTAAATAAATACTGCTTACTCCACAGAACGGACAGTATACTATGTTACTTATAGAATTTTTATTTATAAAAGCAAATGAATTAAAATCATAATTCTTCTCATTAATATTCATTCCACATATTTTACACTTCATATTAATTCCTCCTAAACTCAATATACATTTTACCATATATTCAAAATGTTTAAAAATAAAAAACCTTTAAAACATGTTAAATTAATTTTAATATGTCAAAGGTTTTTTATTAATATTTTTAATTTTATCTATATAGAAAAATATATCTTCAATTTCCTTTATTATGTATATTGAATATTATTCTTCATCACAAGCATGATCTAGCATATCTAAAACATAGTTAGGGAGAGCAAAAGATCCCACATGTAAGTCTGTATTATAATACTTAGTCTTTAACCCTAAAGAGTTCCATGCCTCAGCATTTAAATCTTTTACTGGATCATACTTTTTAGATGCGAATCCAAATAACCAATGCCCTGATGAGTAAGTTGGAATATGAACTTGATACACTTTCCCTATTGGGAAGGATTCTTTTATACGCTTATGAGCTCTCTTCATAGAACTAGCATACATTTCATAATAAGGACTTTCATGTTGATTTACTAAAATTCCTTCTTCATTTAATGCATCGTAACAATCTCTATAGAATTCTTTTGTAAATAAGCCCTCTCCAGGTCCTATTGGATCAGTAGAATCTACTATTATTAAATCATAGTAATTTTTCTTATTTTTTACAAATTTAATACCATCTTCAAAGTATAAGTTTACTCTTTCATCCTTTAGTTTACTTGATGTTATAGGAAAATACTCTAAACATACATCAACTACTTTTTTATCGATTTCAACCATGTCTATTTCTTTTATTGTATTGTATCTAGTTAACTCTCTGATTGTTCCACCATCTCCAGCTCCTATAACTAAAACTTTTTCAATCTTAGGATTTGTAGCCATAGGAACATGAACTATCATATCATGATAAATAAATTCATCCTTTTCTGTTATCATAACTATTCCATCTAAAGTGAAAAATCTTCCAAATTCCTTTGTTTCAAATACGTCTATCCTTTGAAAATCACTTTTTCCAGCATATATTTGCTTGTCAACCTTTATTGAAAACCTAACAGTCTCTGAGTGATTCTCAGTATACCATAACTCCATTTTTCATCCTCCCAGTTAATATAATATTATTCATTATAAACATTCTTACCACTAAATATTTCTATCATTTCTTTTCTAAGTGCATTACTTATATTAAGTCTTTCTCTTGGTAAAAATTCATGAGTATCTTTTTTAAATAGGTAGTTCTGTAAATCAATTTCCTTTATAAGCATTTTAGTATGAAATATATTTGTTTGATACATGTTTATATCCATAGCATCATACTTTTGCAAAGTCTTATCATCAATATAATCTTGAATTGATTTAATTGGTGTATCTATAAAACACTTTTTACCATTAATATCACGAGTGAATCCTCGAACACGGTAATCAATGGTAATTATATCAGAGTCAAAACTGCTAATTAGATAATCTAATGCATTTAGCGGAGAAATTTGTCCACAAGTAGATACGTCTATATCTACTCGAAAGGTTGCTATAGAATTATCTGGATGATATTCAGGATAAGTATGTACCGTTACATGACTCTTATCCAAATGTGCAACAACAGTCTCCTTAGTTTTTAAAATATATTTACCACTATTACATGATTCATCTATTACCCCATCCCCTAAAGGTTCCTCAGAAATTAATATGGTTACACTTGCACCTTGAGGATCATAGTCCTGCTTGGATATGTTTAACACATGAGCACCAATAATATCAGTAACATCGCATAATATTTTAGTTAATCTTTCTGAATTGTATTGCTCATCAATATAATCTACATACTCCTTTTGTTCTCTTTCACCCTTTGCATAGCAAATGTCATAGATGTTAAAACTTAGTGTCTTAGTAAGATTATTAAAGCCATATAATTTGATTTTATTCTCCATTCTTTTATATACACCTTTCCTTTAGATGAAATTCACTGAGTAAATTTTATTAGGAGTTGTTGAATTTGTCAATAAAAATTTAAAATATAATTATTATATTTTGTTATATGTGAAACCTTATCTATAATTTCAATGTATATACTATAAATATATCTTATAATTCTTATACTATATAAAACATTTATCTATTACTTATTTCTTATAGACTTCTTCTGATTTTGATTATTTAAATTACAGCAATCCATTTTTCTCTTCCCATATAGTTCCTCATTTTGTTTTGCAATCTTATCTAAAAAGCTATTAACCGATTTCTTTATTCTAGTAAACATACTATCCCTCCATAATAAATATTTATTAGATTATACCAATAACTTATGTGTTTTTAATGGAGTTTTTAATTAAAATATTTTTTATAAAGTTTATGCTCTATTTTAAATAATTTATTAAATATCACTCTAAAATTATACTACGTAACATTTTATTAAGTCATCACCATCTTTATTTTTATCAGTACTTAATATTTTTTCAAGACCTTCTATGACAAAATACTCATTATCCTGTTGTCTTACCCTAACTTGAGTATTATTTAATATCATAGGTTCTTTTGAACATTTATTAATTTGATCTATTGAAACATTTTTAAGTAACTGGCTTTTGGGAATTTCTCTTATATCCATAAATATCTCTCCTTTTAACATGCACAATATTGCACGAAACTAAATATATTTTGAGTTCTAACATATAGTATAAACAAATTAAAATATTTTATTTGATATTGACCTAGATCCTTAAATTTAATTATGCATTTACATAATACTAAGTTTCTATTACATATTATTGAGAAAAAAATTTATCCTTTTATTAAATAACTTTTGTATAAAATAAGAAGGAATACAGCTTATTCCATATTCCTTCTCTTATAATCTTTATTCAAATTTGAAAGTATTTATTACTTCTTTTAGTTTTTCAGACATATGTTGTAACTCATTAGCATGACCCGTAAGCTCCTCTGAAATTCCTGTTACCTCTTCTGTTGAAGCAGTAACCTCTTCTGAAGACGCCGCAGTCTCTTGTGATATAGATGATATATTTTCTATCTGAGTTACTACATTATCCTTCTTTTTGTTAATAACTACTATATATTCACTAATTTCAGTAACTTTACTTATTAAATCTTGCACTCCTGCCATTATATCGTTAAATACAGCCTTTGCTTCGTCTACTACACCATCTTGTTCCTCTACAATTTTTTCAGTATCCCTAATAGCCACAACAGCAATGTTAGTTTTAGTTTTTATATCATCTACTATCTTCTTAATTTCCATAGTAGAATCCTTTGATTGCTCTGCTAGCTTTCTAATCTCTTCTGCTACTACTGCAAACCCTCGACCAGCTTCACCAGCTCTAGCTGCTTCAATAGATGCATTAAGAGAAAGTAAGTTAGTTTGTTCTGTAATCTGAGAAATAGTATCTGATACGGAATTTATTTTTCCTGTACTTTCATCCATATCTATAACTAACTCTGAAACCTTATTAGTGGAAACCCTTGTATCATTAGACTTTTCTATCAATGTATCTACCATGGTCAATCCTCTGTTGCTTAGGTAATTAGCATTTTCATATACCGCACCCATAGCTTCTGTAGCTTCATTTAATAATTTTAAGTTCTCTGATAATTCAATCATAGCTGTGGCTCCGTCTTGAGCACTATTAGCTTGTTCAATGGCTCCACCAGACACATCTTCTATAGCTCTTGCTACTTCACTGATAGAAGCACTGGTTTCCTCGGCTATAGCAGATAAATTTGATGAAGTTTCTAAAACTATATTAGAAGACTTGTTAACACTTTTAATTAAGGATGATATGTTTTCTATCATTCCATTGAAATTTTCACCTAAGTCTTTAAATTCATCTCTTGACTTTATATTAACATTAACCCTTAAATCTCCATCTTTAACTTTGTTAAAAGCCGTCAATAATCTATTAATATTCTTTGATATAGAATTACTAAATATTAAAGATACTGCTATAGCTATTATAGCTATTACTCCTAATGTTAGTATAATTATATTTCGAATATTTTGTGTATCCTTTAATAGTTCTTTGTCATCCAAAGACGCTACTATTTTCCAGCCTGTTAATTGACTTGTAGTGTAAACTGCAAACTTCTTTTCCCCATTAAAATCATACCCAGTAAATCCTTCTTTGTTCGAGCTTATGTCACTCCAAACAGAAAGCTTAGCAGCTTCATCAGTACCTATGATTTCTTTATTAGGATGTGCTACCAAATTACCACTCGCGTCAGATACATACATGTACCCTTCATTTCCTACCTTAATCTCAGATAATCCATCAGAAAGATTTTTTAAACTTACATTAAGTCCTACAACTCCAACTACATTGCTATTTTTTTCTATAGTTTTAGTTACAGTTACTACATTTTCACCAGTGGTTGCACTTTTATATGGTGGAGTTATTACGATTTGTCCTTTATTTTCCATAGCTAGCTTATACCATGGTCTAGATTTATAATCGTAGTTAGCATCGGTGTTTGCTTCTGGATAAATATAAAACTTCCCCTTTTCTGTTCCTATAAAAGCAGTTAAAATATCTTCATCCGTATTTTTAACATCTGAAATTAATAGTTTAGCAAAGTTAAAATAGTCTTCTTTATCATCTGATTCTATAATATTTATATTATTAGACATTAGCTCTACAGATTTAGACATACCTTTAAAATAATTATCTATACCCCTATTTACCTCTAAAATTGTTTGTTTGCTTGTAGTTTCAAGCTTATCTCTTAAAATTGATTTTGATTCTGAGTATATAGTTATTCCCATTCCAGCAACTGGTACTAAACAAATTAGTAAAAGTATAACTATAAGTTTGACTCTAATGCTCTGTAATTTAAATTTCTTAAGCTTATTAAATTTCTTATGTTTCATATTTTTTCCTCCTAAGTGTATAATTTTTTAATTTATATATTTTTGTAATTTATATACTTATTATTAATAATGATTAAATTACTTAAAAATCTATAATATTTAATCTATAAAAATACTTCTTTAAACCTTTCTTTAAATTTAATTACAAAATATATTATAAAACTTACTATTATATTCTCGAGTACATCTTATATTTCTTTATAAATAATTCAATTAAATATTTATTGAAAATAGGTATTTAAAATAATAAAAAAGAAGCAAAATTTCTCTCACTTCTTAAATCAATCAACATATTCTTGGGATTAATTCTCCTTGTAGCATTCCCAAGACTTTAGTTCCTCCAATGTAAGTTTTTAAATATAATTTACCTTTGCCATCATCTAGTACCTTGCCAATAATAGCGCCTTCTCTTCCTAAAGGATTTGATTTAATTACATTTAAAACCCTATGAGCATCTTTATTACTTACAATACAAATCAACTTGCCTTCATTAGCCATATAAAGAGGATCAAATCCTAAAAGATCACAAAAACTCTTTACATCCTCTCTTATAGGTATATCCTTTTGCCATATTTCCATAGACTTTCCACTAGTGCTCACTAACTCCTTTAAAGTGTTAGCTAACCCTCCTCTAGTTGGATCTCGCATTACTCTAATTTCATTGCTAATATCCATTATAGCTTTTGTTACTTCATTAAGAGCAGCACAATCACTCTTTAAACCTGACTCTATATCTAAATTTTCTCTTTCATTTATAATAGATGTGCCATGATCTCCAATAGTACCACTTATAATTATTGCATCTCCTTCTTTTATCTCCTTTATGTTTAACTGATAATTATTTTTTTCTATATATCCTATTCCTGTTGTATTAATATAAATTTTATGACCTTTTCCTCTTTGTACAACCTTAGTATCTCCTGTTACTATTTTAACTCCTATTTTATTAGCAGTATCAGCCATAGATTTTACTATTTTCTCTAAATCTTTAATTTCTAATCCTTCTTCAAGAATAAAACCAGCAGATATATATATGGGAGTTGCACCACTTACGCACAAATCATTCACAGTACCACAAATACTCAGTTTCCCTATATCTCCACCCTTAAAAAACAGAGGATCTACCACAAAACTATCTGTAGTTACTGCTATTTTCCCCTTAATCATATCTAATATAGCTGAATCCCCTTGTTCCTTTAATATATCATTATTAAAATACCTTAGAAATACATTCTTTATTAATTTATACGTTTCCTCTCCTCCACTCCCATGGGCTAATGTTATAACTTCCATAGCTCCTCCTAATATTAAACTTCAAAATAATTTAAATATGCATATAATTAAACTTGTTACCTTATTCTATGTTAAACTTATAATCTACAATTCTTTTGTACTGTATACAATGCCACAACTTCCTTCTTTAGATACCATGCATGGACCAATTGGAGTCCTTGGTGTACACATCTTTCCAAAAGCATTACAATCCATAGGACTTTTTATTCCCCTTAATATATCTCCACAAATACACTGATTATTTTTATTTACAATTTTACTTTTTAAAGAAAATTTATTTCTAGCATCAAAGTAACTATATTCCTCTCTTAGTTTATATCCTGTACCGTCTATTTCTCCAAAACCCCTCCAAAAACTAGATGAAGTTTCAAAGACCTGATTTAATATCTCTTGTGCTTTTCTATTTCCTTCTGGATAAACAAAACCTTTATATAAATTTTCACATCCGTAATTACCTCTGTCTTTTTTATATATGATATAAAGTATCCCAGCTAATATATCTATAGCCTTGAAGCCGCATATAGCCATAGGAGTTTTATACTCATTAGATAATCTCTCAAAGGGTCTGCAACCAATTATTGTTGCTACATGTCCTGGACATATAAATCCATGAATTTTAACTTCTTCATCTAAAATTAGGGTAGACATAACCTTAGGCATAGTCTTTAGAGAATTTAAAATAAAAAAGTTATTTACATTTTTCTCTAGTGCTTCTTTTATTGTAAGAGCTATTAGAGGTGCTGTAGTTTCAAAGCCTATAGCAAAAAAAACTATAATCTTATCTTTATTATTTATTGCTATCTTCAAAGCATCTAATGGGGAATATACAACTTCTACCTTTCTTCCTTTAGCCATCTGTTCTCTTAATGAGCTACAACTCCCTGGAACTTTAATCATGTCGCCAAAGGTAGTTATTATTACATCTTTTTTCTCACTTAACTCTATGGCATGATCTATATAGCTCTCATCTGTTACACAAACGGGACATCCTGGTCCTGATAACAACCTAATATTAGGTGGTAACAGCTTATCAATACCCGAATTATAAATACTTCGTGTATGTGTACCACAAACCTCCATTATATTTATGTTTTCCTTACACCTTTCCTTTATGTTTTTTAATAGTTTAATTGCCAAATTAATTTCCCTTGAATTTCCTTCATCTCTATAAAACATACTAAAAGTCTCCCATTAACTCCTTAAATATTATTAAAGTCTCCATAGCATCTTTTTCTTCTATTTTTTCAATGGCACAACCAACATGAACCAAAACATATTCTCCAACAACTAAATTTTCTATTAGACTAGTATTAATTTTTTTTCTTAAACTCCCAAATTCAACTATGGAATTACCTTCACATATTTCTAATACCTTTCCTGGAATGGCTACACACATATTAATTCTCCTTACATAACTCATTTCCAATAACTATCTGACCTATAGACAATCCCCCATCATTGCAAGGTATTAATCTATGGGTTATAACTTGAAATCCACTTTCCTTCAACGACGTCTCAATTCCTTCTAATAAAATAGAGTTTTGAAATACACCTCCACTTAAAGCTACCTTATTTATGCTATATTCTTCTCTTAACTTAATACAAATTTTATTTGAAAAGTCTATTATAGTATTATGAAATTTTAGAGCTATACACCCTTTATCAATGTTATTATTTAAATCCTTTATAATGCCTCTAATTATATTATTTATATTTATAATATAAGGCAGGCTACCACTAATTTCCCACTGATATCTATTCTCACACCTTTTTATATAATCATAATTATTAGTACCCTTTAAAGAATCAATGAAATCTTCTGCCAATGACTCAACATACATAGCAGCCTCTCCTTCATAGGATACTTCTTTGTTAAAATCTAAAAGACTGGCAATTCCATCAAATAGTCTTCCCATACTAGAAGTTAGTGGACAATTAAAATTCTTTCTTAGCATATTAATAATTATCCTTGATTCCATACCGTAAAAATATTTACAAGCAGCTTCTTCAATCTCCTCTTCCTTTAAAACTCCAAACAAAAGAGATAGTCCAATTCTCCATGGAAATTTTACTGCTCTATCCCTTCCAGGCAAAGGAATATATTTTAAGTGTGCTCCCCTAATAAAGTTCTTTTTATCACATATTAAAAACTCTCCTCCCCAAAGGTTTCCATCTTCTCCATATCCCACTCCATCAAAGGCTATCCCTATAACTTTATCCTTTTCTTTATTTTCTATCATGCAGCTCACTATGTGACTATGATGATGATAAACACCTAAAGTTTTCACCTTGTTTTTATCTAAATAATTCTTACTCCAATAATTAGGATGCATATCATGAATAATTGTACTCGGTTCAACTTTAAAAATATTCTTCATGTGCTTTAACACTCTATTAAATCTTAAATACTTCTCTTCTCCCTCCATGTCTCCAATATAAGGACTTGTAAAAATACAATCTCCACTTCCAAGGGAAAATGAATTTTTAAATTGAGATCCTAAGGCTAGGATATTTTCTTTGAATATATACTTATTATAGTAAGGAGCATAACCTCTACCAGCCCTTATAACCCTACCGTAACCACCAATTACTTGAACTACAGAATCATCGACGGGCATATTAATTTCTCTATTATGAATAAAAAAATAATCTACTATTTCACTAAGGTTGTCTATAGCCTCTATATCCTCATATATTATTGGCATAGTACTTAAATTTCCGCTAGTAAAAACTAAAGTATCTATGTTGTTATCAAATATTAAATAATGAAGGGGAGAATAGGGTAATACTACTCCTAGTCTTTTATTATTAAAAGAAATATTAGTTGGTAGTTTATTGTTCTTTTTCTTTAAAAGCAATATAGGTTTCTTATTTCCTGTTAAAATTTCTTTTTCTTCATTATTTACATAACAATATTTTTCTACTACATTTATATCTTTCATCATAAGGGCTAATGCCTTATCTGGTCTATGTTTTCTAAGCCTTAGTTTTTCTATAGCTAATTCATTATTTCCATCACAAACAAGATTAAAACCACCTATTCCCTTAATTCCAATTATTTTACCTTCCCTTAAATACTTTCTCACACTTTCAAATTCATCCTTAGATTTTATAGGGTTCCCCTTATTATCTAAGAGGATTACTCTTGGACCACAGGAAGAACAACAGGTAGGCTCTGCATGAAATCTTCTATCATTAGGATTTTCATATTCTTCCTTACATTTGTCACACATAATAAAATTATCCATAGAAGTATATTTTCTATCATAGGGAGTATCTTTTATTATGGAAAATCGTGGACCACAATTTGTACAATTTATAAAAGGATATAAATATCTTCTTGGATTATTACTATCCCTTAGCTCTTTTTCACACTCCTTACATGTAGCTATATCTGGAGAAATTAAAGTCCTCCCCTTCTCCTCGGTACTTTCTACTATAAGAAACTCATTATAATCCTTTAGGCTTTCTTTATTCTCAACTACTACTTCTTCAATACTACTTAACTCAGGTGCCCTTTCCTTAAGGTTAGTTAAAAAATTCTCTATACCTACTTCAGCTCCTTGAATTTCCATAACCACTCCCTTACTTGTATTATTAACCCAACCTGATAGTTGATTTTCTAAAGCTATCCTATATACAAAAGGTCTAAATCCTACGCCTTGAACTGTCCCTTTAACTATAATTCCTTTTCTAATCACTTTATTCTCCTTCTATTCTGTAGAGCAAAATTTCATAACCTGAAGTTATTTCACTACTTACCTGATTACAAATAGGACACTTTCTATTTGTAATCTTTAAAGGAAATTCCTTATGACAATTATTACAATATGCCTTACTTAATAACTTTTCTATAATAAGTTTTGCACCCTCACAACAACTCCCTGAACTCATTTCTTTAAAAATAAAATCAATGGAAGAATTATCTATACAAGAAAATTCTCCTATTTGTAAAATTACCTTTGCTACCTTAGTTATATTATTTTTAATACACTGTTCCTCTACCATATCTATAACGTAACTAATTATTGAAATTTCATGCATTTATATCACCAATTATCCTTTTAATTTCCCTAAATACTTTTTTAGTAATTTCAGAAAAATTATCCTTTAAAGTTTTAGATAACTCTAAGGAATAATTCACTTTTTCCACTTCAATACCAACTAAATATCCAGGAATTTCTCTATATTCTTCTCTTAAAACCCTCAAAAGATTTTCACTATGCATATCTCTGCAAGGGCTAATAAATTTATCACATTCCTTTAAATTTAAGACTGAAACCCTACCAGGCTCAATTCCAAAGTAGGTACTGTCTACCAGAATAACAGTATCTTCCTTATTAATTTCATTTAAACAATATATATAATCAATTCCAACTATTAATACCTTAACTTCTTTGCTATAGCTTTCCAGCTTGGCCCCTATGAACTCCATTACCTTTACTCCTATACCATCATCACCCAAAATAATATTTCCTATGGCAAAAATCTTTATCATAGTATATTTATTGTTATAGGCTCATATTTATCACTGGTTACATGTGCGGCACAGTTTAAACATGGATCAAAGCTTCTTACTATACGTCCTATTTCCACTGGATGGACCATATCTTTTATTTCCGTTCCTATCAAAGCTTCTTCCACCGGCCCTTTTATTCCCCTATTGTCAGTAGGTGATAAATTCCAAGATGAAGGTGGTATTAAAGTATAGTGGTGTACTAACTTATTTTTAATAGACAACCAATGTCCTAGGGATCCTCTCTCTGCTTCTATTAATCCAACGCCTCTTGATTCCTCAGGTATTACCCATTGCTCTTGATAAGCCTTTTTTAGCTTTAATAAATCTATTAATCCCTCTATAGCTTCACAAAGTCTCTTAGCCTCTATTGATTTAGCAATTATTCTATCCATAGTAGATACTCTTCCACTATAGTCACCACTTAAAGTCATTCTAGCTAGTGCTCCAACCTCCATAGGATTCCCCTTATATCTAGGTGCATTAACCCAACTATATGCTTCTGGTTTATAAGGATTATAGGTGATTTTATTGTCTTCTCCTGGTATTAAAGTTTGCAAATCTGATTCTACCCAAGTTTTAGAAATATCTTCTGCTATATTGTTAGACTGAAATTCTTCTCTAATTCCATTTATCATTACTCCAGTTGATACCATTTTAATTGGATATAAATAATTATCATATAATCCATAACTCATAAAATTCTTATATCCACCACCAATTTTAAAATAATCCTCATAAGTGGCTGCTATAGTATATACATCCGGTATAAGCTTATCTACAATAAAACTTTTTATTACTTTTATACTATATTTAATGTTTTCTATTTGAGGTATATCAATATTGGTAGTTGTTCCACCTACAAAAATTCCATGACAATGAGGAACTTTTCCAGCTAATTCAGCTACAGCTCTATGGGCTTCTCTACTATACCTTACTGCGCCTAAGTAATCTTCATTTATTCTTTTTGTATCCTCTCTAGATAACCTGTAATCAGCATCTTTAGCACTTTCTGTTTTATACAACGGATTTATATGAACTATATCTACATAATCTGGAAATACGAAAAAATATATGTGCCTTAAATAATTCTGCAAAAATTCAAATCCGTTAGCAATATCTCTGACTACTTTTCCATTAAAATCAGGTGTAACTTTCATTGCATCTTCTAAACATAGAGTAGCAGCTACAGCATGATGAGTAGAACAAATTCCACATACCCTTGGAGCCAGTCTTATAATATCTAAGGGATATCTACCTGTAAACATCTCCTCAAATCCTCTAAACTGACTTCCACTACTTTTTGCATCTATAATCTTATTATTAACTACATTCACTTCTATATTTAAAAGTCCACTTACTCTAGTCAATGGATCAATTACTATCTTAGTCATAATTAAGCTCCTCCATATTTTACAAAAGGCTCTGTTCCATCTGGAAATTTAGGTCCTGCACAGCCTATACAATTAGTATTATCCCCTATAGGCCAATTATCAGTGCCGTTCCATCGACTTACAGGACAATATGCATAGGTTATTGGACCTCTGCAACCTAAAGAAAATAAACATTCTGGGTCTCCAAACTTCTTAGCAAATATCCCATTATCAAAAAACCTTCTTCTTGGACAATTGTCATGAATTGTCTCTCCATAATAAGCCTTTGGTCTTCCATCACTATCAACTTCTGGCATACCATAGGATGTAATGTAACCCAAAGTTCCCATAGTCCAAACAGGATTTGCAGGACAACCTGGTATTCTAATGATGTCATCTCTTTTTAAAAACTCTGATATGCTAACTCCATTAGATATATTAGGTCTTGCTGCAGTAGGTCCTCCATAACAAGCACATGTTCCCACTGAAATAATATATTTAGCGTTTTTAGCTATGGTTTCTACCGCCTCCATTGCTGTTATTTTTCTTCCATTATAGGTAGCAACAGTAGTAAATAGACCATTATCTCTTAATGGTACTGCCCCACAAACTAAAAATATATATTCAGTATCCAAAATTTCAAATATTCTCTCATAGCTTTCCTGTCCCTCATCTCCATTTATACTACCAAAGAAAATCATATTGACAAATTCCTTTAGCATATATAAAACATCTGGTTCATCTCCATTTAACAGAGAAATTACTTCTCCAAAGCACCCTGATATCTCTAGCCATATAGCATTGATTCTCCCTTTTTTCCCTTGTTGTACTTCTTCAATAGCTCTTTTTGCATAGGAGATAGCCAATTCTTCTTTATTTCTTAGAAAATTACACATAATTATTCCTCTTTTAAATTACTACTATAATAATAGTTTTTTAGTATAAATTTTATGCAATAGTTACTAAATTAATTTTATTTTCATATTGACATACTTAAGATTCTACTGTAATATTAACTTAAAGATATCTATTGCGTACAATTTAATTGTTAGCTATTTTGTATTACACTATATACCCATCATGAAAGGAGAAATATATATGAATATTTATGATTTTAAAGTTAAAACTATAGACGGAGAAGAAACTACTTTAGAAAAATACAAAGGTAAGGTTCTAGTGGTTGTAAACACAGCTAGTAAATGTGGATTTACACCTCAATATTCTGATTTAGAAAATATCTATAAAAAATATAAGGATATGGGGCTAGAAATTTTAGGCTTCCCATGTAATCAATTTGCTGAACAAGAACCTGGTAATAGCAATGATGTAAAAGCATTTTGTCAGTTAAACTATGGTGTTACTTTCCCATTATTTGAAAAGGTAGATGTTAAGGGACAAACAGCTCATCCCCTATTTAAATTTTTAAGTAATTCTATGCCTTTTAAGGGTTTTGATTTAAATACCCCTAGCGGAAGACTACTAGATAACATCTTGAAAGAAAAATACCCTGAGTATATTATTGGTAATAGTATTAAGTGGAACTTCACTAAATTCTTAATAGATAGAGATGGAAATATAGTAAATAGATTTGAATCTCCTGTAGATCCTATGGATATGATTCCAGAGATAGAAAAAATTTTATAGGACTGAGGTTTCTAATATGAGTTATGAACACTTAGATATTGATAATCAACTATGCTTTGCTTTATATGCTTCTTCAAAAGCTGTAATAAAAAGCTATAAACCACTATTAGATGAGCTTGGCATTACTTACACTCAATATATTACTCTTTTAGTCCTTTGGAAAGAGGATAATATAACTGTAAAAGAGTTAGGCAAGAAACTTTTTTTGGATTCTGGAACCCTTACACCTCTATTAAAAAGACTTGAGTCCATGGGTATAATACAAAGAATAAGAGCTTCTCAAGATGAAAGAAATGTATATGTGAAGCTAACAAATAAAGGTATTTCAATGAAGGATAAAGCTTCAAAAATACCTGAAAAAATGTTCTGTAGTACTGGTCTTTCTTTAGATGAAGTATCAGACTTAAGAGAAAAACTTAAATTTTTATTAAATAATCTACAATAGAAAAAACAAGGGGGCGTCGCAAAATAACTAATTAAGTTATGGAGCGATGCTCCTTTTTCTATTGCAAATAAAAATAACCCAAGGTTTTGTTGAGTTTTAGCA